>JAHYJQ010000127.1 GCA_019429025.1 Trueperaceae bacterium
CGCCCGCTGCCGACGCCGCGGCGCGCCGCGGGGCGCAGCGGCGCGACGGTCGCGATGGTGGCGGTCATCGGGCTGGCGTACGCCGGCCAGGTGCTCCTCGACCGCGTCGTCGGGAGCCTGCAGGTCGATGGCTTCTCCGTCGACGCGAGCTCGATCGCGGCCGCCTTCGTCCTCGGCGTGCCCGACTTCCCCGCGGCCGACGCCGCCTGGCGCTTCCTCGCCTACGCCTTCGTCCACGGCAACCTCCTGCACGTCGGTTTCAACCTGTGGGTGCTGTTCGACCTGGGGCGCATGGTCGAGGCCCGACGCGGCGCCGGCTTCCTGGTGGCGGCCTTCGCCCTCGGCACCGCCATGGGCGCCTACCTGACGAGCATCGCGCAGTCGGGCGCGACGGTCCTGCTCGTCGGCGCCTCGGGCGGCGTGCTCGGCGTCGCCGGCGCGCTGCTGGCCGACGTCAGCCGCCGGCGCGACCAGGGCGACCGGCAACTGCTCGGCAGCCTGCTGCAGTGGATGCTGCTCATCGGCTTCATCTCGCTGGCGATCCCCAACGTGTCGCTGTGGGGGCACGTCGGCGGCGTCGTCGGCGGGCTGCTGTGGGGCTTCGCCCGCCAGGGGCTGCCGGCCGACCGGCGCATCGACGCCTTCGCCGGCGCCGCGGGCGCGCTGGCGCTCGCCTGGGCCCTCGGCCAGGCGCTGCGGGTGGCGTCGCTGCTGCTGTAGGGGTGCTCGGCGGCCCCGTTCAGGGTGCCAGGGGCACGCCGCAGACGCTGGTGGTGGTGAGCAGGGCATCGAGGCAGAGGACGCCGGCGCCGTAGCGATCGGAAGTGTAGCCGAGCGGTCGCAGCTGCTCCGCGGCGCTCGCCAGGCGGGTCGCGACCGCCACCGGGTCGCCCCGCAGCCCTTCCTCGAGCCCCATGAGCAGAGCCGCAGCGGAGGCTACGTACGGCGTGGCCATCGAGGTCCCGGCCTTGCAGGTCCAGGTGTGGGTGGCCGAGCCCGCGAAGTAGTCGATGCCCGTGCTCGTGATCGCCGGGCAGGTCGCGCCGGGGGGACCGTAACCGCCGGGTGCCATGAGCGTGAGGCCGGGGCCGTAGTTGCTGAAGTTGCTCCGCAGGTAGCCGGCATCGACGGAGCCCACGGCGATCGTGGCTGAGCCGGCGGGCTGGTCGAGGGCGCCGGCCCCGGCGTTGCCGGCGGCGGCGACGACCACGATGCCGCGCGCCTCCAGCTCGTCGATCACGGGCGCGAAGGAGGTGGAGAAACCGCTGCCGGCGACGCCCAGGCTCATGTTGATGACGTGGGCCGGGTTCGGGTTGATCGGCAGCCCGGCCACATCCAGCCCGCCGGCCCAGCGCATGGACCGGAGCACCGGATCGAGCAACGTCGTGGCCTGCGGGTCCGCCGAGTTCGGCCAGGCCTTGACCGGCAGCACGCGGACCCACGGCGCCGACGCCGCGCCGGCCACCCCGACGGCGTCGCCGCGCACCGCCGCGACGATCCCGGTGACGTGGGTGCCGTGGTCGGTGCAGTTGCGCACGTCGGCGTCACCGTCGAAGACGTCCCAGCCCGGCAGCAGGGCGCCCGCCAGGTCCGGGTGGTCGACCGCGACCCCGTCGTCGATGACGGCGACGACGACCGCGGCGGCCGACGTGGCGACGTCGACGACTGCCCAGGCCTGCTCGGCGCCGAAGGCGCTCAGGTTCCACTGCCGGCCGTAGAGCGGGTCGTCCGGCGCCGCGGCGCGGGAGATGGGCGCGTTGGGGACGGCGTAGGCGACCTCGGGACGGCGAAGCAGCGCGGCGAGCAGCGCGTCGCGGCCCCCCGGCGGCGCGCGGACGAGGTCGTGCTCGCTGCCGAGGCCGCGGCGGACGACCGTGCCACCGGCCGCCACGACGATGGCGGTCGCGGCGTCGCTCGCCGAGGCGCGCGCGATGCCGTCGCCCCCCACGCCGCTGCGGTAGCCGACGAGGATCTCGTCGGCCGCGCTCGCCGTGGCCGCGAACGCCGCCTCCGGCTCGCAGGCCAAGCCCATGTAGGTCACGACGATGATCGGGACGCTCGTGTCGCCGGCGGTGAAGTCGCCGGTGAAGGTACCGACGCCCGCGCTCGCCGGCAGCGCCACGACCACGTCCTGCTCGGCACCGCCCGCGAGCGTTCCGGACGCGGGGTAGGCCAGCAAACCAGGCGACGCGAAGGTCCACGTCAGGCGCGACCTCGAGGGCCCGTCGTTGCGCACCGCGAACACCGCGCTGCGGGGTCCCGCGCTGAGGTCGACGTAGGCGGTCGCCGGCGTCACCGTCAGGCGCGCGGGCCGGAAGACGTCGCAGCCGGTCACGAGCAGCATGGCGAGCGACGCGAGGAGCAGGGCGCGCCGCAGGCGCGTGTGGCGTGGGTGCATGCGTCACTGTAGCCGACGCTCCTCGCGGCGCCTGCCGCATGGTTCGCATCCTCGGGTTCGGCGCATACACTCGGCGCATGGACGACGCCACCCCCCTCGCGCGCCGCAAGCTCCACCACCTGCAGGCCTGCCTCGAGGGACCCGTCGAGTACACGACCCGCACGCCCGGGTTCGAGCGCGTCGACCTGCCCTACCGCGCCCTGCCGGAGCTCGACCTGGACGAGATCGACACCTCCGTGGCCTTCCTCGGCCGGCGCCTCCGCGCGCCGCTGCTCATCGGCGCGATGACCGGCGGGGCCGAGAAGGCGCGGGCGATCAACGGCAACCTGGCGATGGCCGCCCAGCGGCTCGGCGTCGGCCTCATGCTCGGCTCGCAGCGCGTGATGCTGGAGGAGCCGAAGGCCCGGGCCAGCTTCGAGGTGCGCGACGTGGCGCCCGACGTGCTCCTCGTCGGCAACCTGGGGGCCGCGCAGCTGCTGCGCGGGTACGGCGTCGCGGAGGCCCGGCGGGCGGTCGAGGAGGTGGGCGCGGACGCCCTCGCGTTCCACGCCAACCCGCTGCAGGAGGCGCTGCAGCCCGGCGGCGACGTGCGCTGGCGGGGGGTGACGGCGCGGCTCGCGGAGGTGGTACCCGAGGTGGGCGCGCCGGTGCTGCTCAAGGAGGTCGGCCACGGCATCACCGGCGCGGTCGCCCGCTCGGTCGCGCGCGTGGGTTTCGCCGCGGTCGACGTCGCGGGCGCCGGCGGCACCTCGTGGGCGCGGGTGGAGGCGTTGCTGCGCGACGGCGAGGTGCGCCGGCCGGACCTCGCCGAGTGGGGGCTGCCGACCGTCGACGCGCTGCTGGAGGTTCGCGCGGCCCTCCCCGGCACGCCGCTGGTGGCGTCGGGCGGCGTGCGCAGCGGCCTGGACGTCGCCAAGTCGCTGGCCCTGGGGGCGCGGGTGGCCGCCATCGCGCGCCCGCTGCTGGCGCCGGCGCTGGACTCGGCGGAGGCGGTCGAGGCTGCGTTGGTGACCGTCATCGAGGAGCTTCGTCTCGTCATGCAACTCGCCGGTGCGCGCGACGTCGCCGCGCTCTCCACCGTGCCGTGGCGCGCTCGTGTAGGCTGACGGCCATGGACCTCCAGATCGCTGGCAAGACCGCGCTCGTCACGGGCGCCTCGAAGGGCATCGGCTTCGCCGTGGCGTCCGCCTTGGCGGCGGAGGGCGCCCGCCTCGTCGTCAACGCGCGCGACGCGGGCGCGTTGGGCGAGGCCGCCGAGCGGTTGCGCGCGCTGGGCGCCGAGGTGCACCCGGTGGCGGGCGACGTCTCGGAGCTCAAGCACGTCAAGTCGCTGCTCGCCGCCACCAAGGAGGCCGTGGGCGACCCGGCGATCCTGGTGGCGAACGCGGGCGGGCCGCCGACGGGTCCCGCTGAGACGCTCGACGATGCCGCCTGGGCCCGCGGCTTCGAGCTGACGCTGATGTCGGCCGTGCGGCTGGCGCGGGGCGTGGTGCCGGCGATGAAGGCGGCCGGCTGGGGCCGCGTCGTGTTCGTCACCAGCCTGTCGGTGAAGGAGCCGATCGCCAACCTGACGCTGTCGAACGCCTTCCGGTCGGGCGTGACGGCGTTCGCCCGCACGCTCGCGAACGAGGTCGCCGAGCAAGGGGTCACGGTCAACTCGGTCGCACCCGGCTACACGCTCACGGAGCGCCTCGACGAGCTCTTCGCCGACGACTACGCCCGCGCCCGCCTCGTGTCGTCGATCCCCGCCCGACGCTTCGGGGCGCCGGAGGAGATCGCGTCGGCGGCGGCGTACCTCTGCTCGGCGCAGGCCGCGTACGTCACGGGGCAGACGCTGCTGGTCGACGGCGGCATGGTCGGGGCGACGTTCTGACGTCCTGAAGGCCGCCTGGCGGCCCGCGGCTCCGCTCGGCGGCGGTTCCGGAGCGGCCCGCGCGGGGCCCGCCCCCAAGTGGGGGCCACGGAGGTCGTCCGCGCGACTTCCCCTCAGTTACCCCATGGGGGTATACTCCCGGGCATGGACCGGTTCATCGACGACAACCTGCGCGCGCAGTTGAACGAAGCCTTCCAGCCCATCGAACGCGACGTCGAGATGCTCGTGTACACCTCGAGCCGCGTCGTGGTGCCCGGGCAGGAGCCCGCCGGCGAGGAGCAGGCGACCCTGCAGCTGGTACGCGAGGTGGCGGACACCTCCGAGCGGCTGTCCGTGGTCGAACGCTCGCTCGGCGCCGACGAGGGCGCCCGCGCCCGCGGCATCACGCGCGCGCCGACGATCGTGCTGCGCGAGAAGGGCAGCGAGCGCGACAACGTGCGCTTCGTCGGCCTGCCCGCCGGCTACGAGTTCCAGACGCTGGTCGAGGCGCTGCGCATGATCGGCAGCGGCGAGACCGGCCTCGGTGAGGAGAGCGCCGCCCAGATCGCGGCGGTCGGGGAGCCGGTCCACCTGCAGGCGTTCGTCACCCCGACCTGCCCCTACTGCCCGCGGGCGGTCCTCTCGGCGTACCGGCTCGCGCTAGCGAACCCGAACGTCCTCGCCGAGGGCGTCGAGGCCAGCGAGTTCCCCGCGCTGGCGCAGCGTTACCGCATCTCGGGCGTGCCCGACACGATCATCGACGGTCCCGGGGGCCAGGAGCGGGTGCTCGGCGGCCAGCCCGACCGGGTGTTCGTCGACGCCGTCCTGAAGGTGGCGAGGAACGGCGTGCCTGCCTGAGCGACCCGATCGCCCCAGAGGATGCTGCAGGCCCGAGCCGCGAACCGGCTCGGGCCTCGTTCGTTCGTGGCTCCTCCGGACGCCGGTCTACGTCCGCGCCGCGGCCAGACCGACGGCGCGCACGTACACGGCCCCCTGGGCGATGACGGCGAAGGGCCCCGTCCAGATGAGGGCCACCCCCAGCGTCAGGGCCGAGAGCCCCAGCAGCCCGGCGAGCAGCAGCTGGAGCAGCAGCAGCAGCGCCCAGCGGTGCCGCACCAGCATGGCGGAGACGACGATCGCCCGGCCGCCGGTGAGGCCGCGGTCGGCGACCAGGTACAGCGCCAGCGAGGTGAACAGCCCATAGGCGATCGTCACCGGCAGCGAGGCGACCGGACCGAACGCGGCCTCGCTCCCGACGACGACGAGCAGGTTGGCCAGCATGACGATCGCAGCGTGCGCGGTGACCCCGCGGTAGGCCCACAGGTCGGCCGGCGTGACCGCGAGGCCCGCCGCGCGGTGGGCGCCGACCATCACCAGGCCCACCGTCAGCGGCGCGGTCGCCAGGACGCCCAACGCGCCGCTCAGCGCGTTGCCCAGGCCCAGGGCCAGCGTCACCCAGCCGACGATGAGGCTGATCGCCAACCACGCCAGGCCCCCGGCGACGATGACCCGTTTGCTCCCCTTCAGGTGGCGTGACGCGTCGGCCAAGAGCTCACGGAGGTCGAGCGGGTAGCCCTCGGCGATGACGCGGTCGAGCGGGGTCGCTGGCATCGTCGGCATGCTACCCGGCGCGAACGTGTGCCCACGTGCCTTGATCGCGGCACGCGCGTGCGTATGCTCCGATATGCCCATCGCCCTGCACGCCGTCGGCACCGCGCTGCCGCCGCACCGCTATCCACAGCCCTACGTGCGGGAGGTCATGGGGCGCTGGGTCGGCGGCGAGCGACGCACCGACAAGCTGCTCGACCGCGTCTACGCGGCCAGCGCGATCGACGCCCGCCACAGCGTCCTCGACGACTTCCTGCCCGATCGCGCCACGAACGGCGCGCCGGCCCTCTTCCTCGACGCCGACGGCGGCTTCAGATCGCCGTCCACCGGTCAGCGCAACGCGCTCTACGCCGAGCACGCCCCCGGGATCGCCGAGGCCGCGGCGCGCGACGCCCTGGCGGCCGGCGGCGAGTTGACCGCGGCCGACGTCACCCACCTGATCACGGTCTCCTGCACCGGCTTCTACACCCCCGGCGTCGACCTGCACCTGCAGCGCGCCCTCGGCCTCGACGCCGCCGTCGAGCGCTACCACCTCGGCTTCATGGGCTGCTTCGCCGCCTTCCCGGCCCTGCGCATGGCCCGTGCCTTCTGCTCCGCCGATCCGCGGGCCGTGGTCCTGATCGTCACCGTGGAGCTGTGCACGCTCCACCTGCAGCCGGGGGGCGACGTGGACGGCGTGCTCGCGGCCTCGGTCTTCGCCGATGGGGCCGCGGCCGCGATCGTGAGCGCGCGACCGCCGAGCGGGCCGCAGCGCCCGCTGGCGCTCGAGCGCCACGCGACCGCGGTCACCCGCGACGGCGCCGACGACATGGCCTGGACGATCGGCGACACCGGCTTCGACATGACGCTGACCGCCTACGTGCCCCGCGTGCTGGAGGCCGAGGCGGCCGGCGCCCTGGCGCCGCTGTTCGCGTCCGCCGGCGTCGCCGCGGGCGACGTGCGCTGGTGGGCCGTGCACCCCGGCGGCCGGGCGATCGTCGACAAGGTGGTGGCCGCGATGGGCCTGCCGGAGGCCGCCGTCGCCGCCTCGCGCGCGGTCCTGCGCCGCGCGGGCAACATGAGCAGCGCGACGGTGCTGTTCGTCCTGCGGGAACTGATGGACCGCGCACTGCCGGGGCCCGAGGCCGGGGAGCCGCTGGTCGCGCTCGCCTTCGGTCCCGGGCTCACCGTGGACTCGGCGCTGATGCGCGCCCTCTGACGCCGGTGGGCCGCGACGCGGACGTCGTGGTCGTCGGTGCCGGGCCCGTCGGCACGGCCTTGGCGCTGGACCTCGTGCGCCGCGGGCGCAGCGTCCGGTTGCTCGAGGCCCGCACCACGCGTCCGCCGGGGAGCCGGGCGATCGGCGTGCACCCCGCCGGGCTGGCCGTGCTCGACGGCCTGGGCGTGGCCGACGAGCTGCTGGCTGCCGGCCGGCGGGTGCGCCGCGGGCGCGCCTGGGGCGCCGCCGGTCCTGTGGGCGAGCTCGACCTCGCGGCGCTGCCCCCGCCCTACCGCTTCGTGCTCACCGTCCCGCAACCCGTCACCGAGGGCGTGTTGCGTGCGGCGCTGGCGAACGCCGCCCCGGAGGCGCTGGAGCTGGGCGCGCGGGTCGCGGGCCTGGCGCAGGACCCGGACGGCGTGACGGTGGTCGGCCGCAGCGGCGACGGCGCCGAGCGGTGCTGGCGGGCGGCCGTGGTGGTGGGCTGCGACGGCCGCGACGGCGCCGTGCGCGAGGCGCTGCGGGTGGGCCGGCGCGGCGGGGCGTACCCCGATCGCTTCGCGATGGCCGACCTGCCGGAGGGCCCGGAGCTCGCCGACGACGAGGCGCTCATCGCCCTGGCCCGCGCGGGCGTCGTCGAGGGCTTCCCGCTGCCGGGCGGCGTGCGGCGCTGGGTGGTGCGGGTCGGGCGCGACGACGACGTCCCGCCCGAGGGCGCCCCGCCGGCCGGCGGGCACGGGCTCGCGGGTTGGGTGGCGGAGCGCGTGGCGCGGCGCACCGGGCTGCGGCCGCAACCTGAGCTGGTGGGCGGCGCCTCGGCCTTCGGCGTGGAGCGCTGGCTGGCGGACCGCTTCGCGGTGGGCCGCGTGGCGCTCGCCGGCGACGCCGCCCACGTGCTGAGCCCCATCGGCGGGCAGGGGATGAACCTCGGTTGGCTCGACGCGGCGGCGCTCGCGGCGGCCGTCGATGCGGCGTGGGAGGGGTCGGAGCCGACGGGTCCGCGGATCGCCGCCGCGCTCGACGCCGTCGGCCGCCAGCGCCGGCGCGCCGCCCGGCGCGCGATCGCCCGCGCCGCCGGCAACACCGCCCTCGGCCGCCCGGTCGGGCCGGCGGCCGCGGCCGTGCGTGACGCGCTCCTCGCCCGCTACCTGCGGCGGCCTTGGGACGCGTCGGCCCTCGCTCGCTTCACGATGGGCGGACTCGCGTGATCGCCCGCGCGTGGCGCCACCCGTGGGTGCGCCACCTGCGCCTCCCCTTCAACCTGCTGCTCTCGCCGATCTTCCTGTGGGGCGTGTGGCTGGGGGGCGGCGTCGACGACCCGCTGCGCGTCGCGGTCGCCTACCTCTCGCTGCACCTGTTCCTCTACGGCGGCACGAACGCGCTGAACTCGTTCTACGACCGCGACGAGGGGCCGATCGGCGGCATGCTGCGGCCGCCGCCCGTCGACCGTGGCCTGCTGGCGTGGGCCTGGGGCGTGCAGCTGGCCGGGCTGCCGCTGGCGGCCTGGGTCGGCGGCCCCTTCCTCGTCGTGTGGCTCGCCCTGCTCGGCGTCGCCACCGCGTACTCGCACCCGCGCTGGCGCTGGAAGGCCGACCCGGTCGCCGCGGTCGCGGCGGTCGGCCTCGGGCAGGGGGGACTCGGGGCGCTCGCGGGCGCCTGGGCCGTCGCCGATCCCGCCCGCGGGTGGGGCGTCGTC
>JAHYJQ010000128.1 GCA_019429025.1 Trueperaceae bacterium
ATTGGAACAAACATACAGGGAAATTCCATTCGGAATAGTTGACGAAGTTGTGCTTGTGGACGATGCAAGCAATGACCCGACGATTGATATGGCAAAGGAACTGGGAATCGGACACATAATCAAGCACGAACAAAATCTTGGCTACGGCGGAAACCAAAAGTCTTGTTACAAAAAAGCTTTGACTTTGGGTGCGGATATTGTCGTAATGCTTCATCCCGACTATCAATATACTCCCAAATTAATTGAATCAATGGCTTATATAATTGCTAACGGTGTGTATCCCGTCGTACTTGGTTCGAGGATTTTGGGCAAAGTAGGATCAACGGGTTCCGCCCCGTCGCCTTCCGCAGGTGCCGCCGCACCGGGTAGAAGATGTCGTCGCGGATGTCCTGCAGGCGGCGCTTCTCCTTGACCCCGCGGGTGACGGCGTCGAGGGCGATGCGCTCGAGCTCCTTGATCAGCCCGTTGTTGCCCTGGGCGACGCCGCGGGTGAGGACCTCGACGCTCGGCTTGCTGCTGGCGACGGCCATGATGACCACGATGCCCTCCTCGGAGAGCATCTGCCGGTCGCGGATGATCGGCTCGTCGATCTCGTCGGCGCTGCGGCCGACCGCGTCGATGTAGATGATCCCGGCCTCGACCTGGCCGGTCACCTTGATGTCGTCCTTGGTGATCGTGACGATGTCGCCGTTGCGGGGGATGAGCGCCTTCTTCGGCGGGCGCGGCATCTGCGCGGAGAGCCGCAGGTGGTTGACCTGGTGGCGCGGCTCGCCGTGCCAGGGGATGAAGAAGCGCGGTCGGGCGAGGTCGAGCACCAGCTTGAGCTCCTCGCGCGAGGCGTGGCCCGAGGTGTGCACCTTGTACGTCGGCGGGTAGAAGACGTCGATGTCACGCTCGTACAGCGCGTTGATGACGCGGTTGACCGCCTCCTCGTTGCCGGGGATCGGGTTCGACGACATGATGACCGTGTCGCCGCGCTTGAGCGTGATCTTGCGGTGGGTGCCGGCGGCGAGGCGCGAGAGCGCCGCCATCGGCTGCCCCTGGGAGCCGGTGCACAGGAACAGCAGCTTGTCGTCCTGGATGCCGTCGAGCTTGTCGGTCTCGATGAACGGGTGCCGCAGCTTCAGGTAGCCGAGCTCCTGGGCGATGCGGGCCACCTTGACCATCGAGCGGCCCTCCATGACGACGCGGCGGTCGCGCGCCTCGGCGACCTCGATGATGTTCTGCAGCCGGTGGATGTGCGAGCTGAAGGTGGTGACGATGACCCGGCCCTTGGCCTTGGCCATGATCTCGGCGATGGCGCCCTTGACCTCGATCTCGCTGGGCGTCGTGCCGGGTCGCTCCGCGTTCGTCGAGTCGCTGATCATCAGCAGCACGCCGTCGCGGCCGGCCTCGGCGATCTTCGCCAGGTGGCTGGTCTTGCCGTCGGCGGGGTTGTAGTCGAGCTTGAAGTCGCCCGTGTACACGATCTTGCCGATCGGCGTGTGGATGACCATGCCCGAGTTGTCGGGGATCGAGTGGGTCATGCGGAACATGTCGACGGTGAAGTGCTGGCCGATCTTGATGCGGTCGTCCGGCGTGATCTCGCGCAGGTCGACGTCGCTCTCCTTGAGCTTGAACTCGTCGAACTTGCCGCGCAGCAGGCCCAGCGTGAGCTTGGCGCCGTACATGGGGATCTTGGGCAGCTGCTTGAGGATGTACGGCAGACCGCCGATGTGGTCCTCGTGCCCGTGGGTGAGCACCCAGCCTTTGATCTGGTGGGCGTGCTCGAGCACCCAGTCGGGCCTCGGCACCAGGATGTCGACGCCGAGCATGTCGGCGTCGGGGAAGGCGAGACCGCCGTCCACCATGAGGATCTCGTCCTCGTAGCGGAAGGCGACCATGTTCTTGCCGATCTCGCCCATGCCCCCGAAGGGGATGTACTCCAGCTTCCTATCGTCTTGCTTGGCCATGTCGATGGCGTCCTTTCCGTTCCCGAACGGGTACGCGTGTGCGCGCGAAGCGCGCAGCCGCGCCAGGGCCCCGGATAGGGTGGGGCCGGCCGTTCGGACGCAAGATAGGGGCACGCGGCCCGGGGGGGCCGGGGGGCGACGACGCCGCCCCCCGATGTGGACGGGCCGCCGCCCGCCCGCAGGCTCAGGTCAGCGCGGGCCCCGCGGGCCGCGCGGCCCGCGGTCGCCATCCCGGCGGGGGCCGCGGTCGCCGTCGCGGCGCGGGCCGCGCGGGCCGGCGGGACGACGCGGCGGGATGAGGCCCTCGAGCTCCGGCCGGACGAGGTCGATCTTGCCGCGGTCGTCGATCGTGTTGACCTTGACCTGGATCCGGTCGCCCTCCTTGAGGACGTCGGCGACGTTCTCGACGCGGCCCTCGGCCATCTGCGAGATGTGCAGCAGGCCGTCGGTGCCGGGGAAGAGCGTGATGAAGGCGCCGAAGTCGACGACCTTCGCGACGACCCCGTCGTAGACCTTGCCGAGCTCGGCGGTGGCGGTCATCGCCTTGATGCGCTCGGCGATCTCCTCGGCCACGGCGGCGTCGTCGGAGTAGATGCGGACGTGCCCGTCCTCCTCGATCTCCACCTTGGCGCCGAGGGCCTCGAGCTCGCGGATCTGCTTGCCGCCGGGCCCGATGACCGTGCCGATCTTGTCGCTGGGGATCCTGACGCTCATGATGCGCGGGGCGCGCGCCGAGACGTCGGCGCGGGGCGCGCTCAGCACCGAGTCCATGATGCCGAGGATGTGCAGTCGACCGTCGCGCGCCTGCCCGAGGGCCTCGCGCATGATCGCCGCGGTGATCCCGGTGATCTTGATGTCCATCTGCAGGGCGGTGACGCCGTCGCGGCTGCCGCACACCTTGAAGTCCATGTCGCCCAGCGCGTCCTCGCTGCCGAGGATGTCGGAGAGGACGGCGTAGCGCTCGCCCTCCTTGACCAGGCCCATGGCGATCCCGGCGACCGGCTTGCGCAGCGGCACGCCGGCGTCCATCAGCGCCAGCGAGCCCGCGCAGACGGTGGCCATCGACGAGCTGCCGTTCGACTCGAGCGTCTCGCCCACCACGCGGATGACGTAGGGGAAGGTCTCCTTCGTCGGGACCATGCGCACGAGGGCGCGCTTGGCGAGGTTGCCGTGGCCGAGCTCGCGGCGGCCGACGCCGCGCAGGCGCTTCGCCTCGCCGGTCGAGAAGGGCGGGAAGTTGTAGTGGAGCATGAACTCCTCGGTGTTCTCGATGCCGAGGTCGTCCACCAGGCGGTTGTCGCGGCCGGTGCCGAGCGTGGCGACGCCGAGCACCTGCGTCTCGCCGCGGGTGAACACGGCCGAGCCGTGGGCCATCGGCAGCACGCCGGTCTCGATCCAGATCGGGCGCACGGTGCTCGAGTCGCGGCCGTCCGTGCGGAGGTTCTCCTCGACGACCATGCGGCGCATCTCGGCGGCCTCGGCCTTGCCGAACGCGCCCTTGAGCTGCGCGATGCGCTCCTTGGCGCCCTCGGCGGCGGGGTCGGGCACGCGCTCGGCGATGAGCGCGTCGCGCAGCGACTTCACGGCGACCGAGCGCTCGTGCTTGCCCACCGTGAGCAGCGCGTCGCGCAGCCCGGCGGCGCGGGCCGCGGCGGTCAGGTCGGCGACGTCCTCGGGCAGCACGTCGACGACGGACTCGAACGCGCGCTTCGGCTGACCGAGCTCGCCGGCCATCCGCTCGATGAGCGCCACGACGGGCGCCAGGGCGGTCTGGGCGGTCTCGATGGCGCCGACCATGACGTCCTCGGGGAGCTCGTCGGCGGCGGCCTCGACCATGAGCACGGCATCGCGCGAAGCGGCGACCGTCAGCTCGAGGCGGTTGGCGCGGTCGGCCAGCTGCTGCAGCGTCGGCGCGACCACGTAGGCCTCGTCCAGGTAGCCCACGGTGGTGCAGGCGACGGGGCCGTTCCAGGGGATGTCGGACAGCGTGAGCGCCGCCGAGGCGCCGATGGCGCCGAGCCAGCCGGCGTCATTTCTCTGGTCGGCCGACAGCACGTTGACGATGACCTGGATCTCGTTGCGCAGGCCCTTGGGGAAGAGCGGGCGGATCTGGCGGTCGATGAGGCGCGCGTTGAGGGTGGCCTGGTTGGCGGGGCGCCCCTCGCGCCGCAGGAACGAACCGGGGATCTTGCCGACCGCGTAGTGGCGCTCCTCGTACTCGACGGTGAGCGGCAGGAAGCTCATGGGGCTGCGGTCGTCCGACATGTGCGCCGTGACCAGCACGAGGGTGTCGCCGTAGCGCACGGTGACGCTGCCGGAGACCTGTTTGGCGTACTTGCCCGTCTCGATGACGAGCTCGCGTCCGCCCAGGTCGGTGGTGAATCGATGGCCGTTCGGGATGTTCACGCTCTCTCCGTCTCCGAAGGACGCGCCGCCCTCGGCGCGACCGTTCTGTAGCGAGCGGGCACGCAGGCGTCGCCATGACGCCGGGTGCCCGCCCACGATTCGACTCGCTGGCCGGTCGGCGACGGATCGGTCGCGGACCGGGTCGACACGTTCAGCGCCGCAGCCCCAGGTCGGCGATCAGCGTCTTGTACGCCTCGTAGTCGCTGCGCTCGAGGTACGTCAGCAGCCGCTTGCGCTTGCCGACCATCGTCAGCAGGCCGCGGCGGCCGTGGTGGTCCTTGCGGTTCTCCTGCAGGTGGTCGGACAGGTGGGCGATGCGGGCGGTGAGAAGCGCCACCTGGACGGCGGTCGAACCGGTGTCCTGCCCGTCCTGGCCGTACTTGGCCACGATGTCGCGCTTCTGGTCGGGGGTGAGCATGAGATACCTCGCTGGGGGGCGATCCGTGGATCGCGGGGGTGGGATGTGGCACCAGGCCGGATCCGCGGATGGGACGATGCCGGCCGAGCACGCCAACGCACCACCTTAGCACGCCCCGGCGCCCGAGGCGGCGTGGGGGCGACCGCGGGGAGGCCCGGCGTCAGGGGTGCCGCTCGAACCAGTCCAGGATGAGGTCGATGCGCTGGACGCGGCGGTCGGGCCGGCCGCCGCGCGACAGCTCGTGCCCCTCGTCCGGGAAGCGCGCCAGACGGGTCTCCGCCCGCCCCAGCTGCTTGAGCGCCGTGAACCACTGCTCGCCCTGCTCGATCGGGCAGCGGTGGTCGTTCTCCGAGTGGATGATCAGCGTCGGGGTGACGACGTTCGCCACGTAGCGCAGGGGGCTGGCGCGCCACAGCGCCTCGAGGTCGGCCCACGGCGCCGGCCCCACCTCGTTCTCGGTGAACCACGGCCCGATGTCGCTGGTGCCGTAGAACGAGACCCAGTTGGAGATGCTGCGCTGCGTGACCGCGGAGCGGAAGCGCTCGGGGTGCTGCCCGACGAGCCAGTTCGTCATGAACCCGCCGTAGGAGCCGCCGGTGAGGTGCACGGGCGCGTCGGGGCGCTCGTGGTGGGCGAGCGCGTGCTCGACGACGGCCATGACGTCGTCGGCGTCGATCGTGCCGTAGTGCAGGAGCATGGCGGTCGCGTGCGCCTCCCCGAACGAGCTGCTGCCGCGCGGGTTGAGCGCCACCACCGCGTAGCCGGCCGCCAGCAGCCGCTGATACTCGAAGCGGAAGCCGAAGCCGTCGTTGGTGTGGGGCCCGCCGTGGACCTGGACGACGACGGCGCGGTCGCGGCGCGGCTTGGCGGGCGCGTGCCACAGGTAGGTCAGCGCGGTGCCGTCCGGTGTCGAGAAGCGCCGCTCGACGGGGGCCGCGAGCCGGAAGCGCTTCGTCCAGCCGTCGTTGAGGCCGGTGAGGCGCGTCTCGCCGCCGTCGGGCGCGCGCAGGAACGCCTCGCCCGGCGCCGTGGGCGTCTCGACCACCTGCAGGGCCCAGTCGCCCTGCGCGTCGAAGGCGGTGACCACCCGGTCGCCGCCGCCGAGCGGCTCCACGGCCGGCGCACGACCCACGCCCACGCGCGCCAGCTGGCTGCGGCCGGCCTGGTTGAGCAGCACCGTGAGGGAGCGCCCGTCGGCGCCCCAGCGCGGCGCGATCGGGTAGGCGCCGCGGCGGGCGTCCCCGGCGACGGTCGCGCTCGTCTCGACGTCCGGGTCGGTCAGCCGGCGCGGCGCGCCGCCGCCCCGCCGGGTGAGCCACAGCGAGGTGGAGCGGCCGAAGCCGGTGAGGTCGGAGGGGGCCAGGAACGCGAGTCTCGCACCGTCGGGCGACCATGCGAGGTTGTCGCCGCGCAGCGGCACGCCGAGCAGGTCCTCCGGGGCGTCGGCCCGCTTGCGGCCGAGCCGCAGCGTCCACAGGCGCTCGATGCCGGCGTCGTACTCGGCGGCGTCGGCGGGCGCGAGGTAGGCGAGCCGCCGGCCGCCGGGGGCGACGGCGATCTCGTCCGGCGCGTGCGCCAGCGTGGCCAGCTTGCGCGCCGCGCCGTCGTCGAGCGCGATCTGGACGAGGTCCGCCTCGGGGTCGGGGAGGAAACCGACGCCGTCGAGCCGGTGCCAGCGGCGGTCGACGATGCGGGCGAGGCCGCGCTCGACGTCCTCGTCCTGGCGGTCGCCGCGGGTGACGGCCAGCAGGTGCGCGTCGTCGCGCCAGGCGAACGCGGTCACCGGGTTCGGCCCGTCGGTGAGGACGCGGGCCTCGCCGCCCTCCAGGTCGAGCACCGCCAGCCGCGCCGGGAGGGGGGCGCCCTTGGCGTCGCGGCCGCCGCGCAGGAAGGCGATGCGGCGCCCGTCCGGCGACCAGCGCGGAGCGCGGTCCTGCTCGCCGAAGGTCAGGGTCCGGAGGCGGACGTCGCCCGCGTCGGCGCCGAGGTCGATCAGCGCCAGGCGGCTGCGGTAGCGCGGCGGCTCCTGCTTGTCCCCAGGGACGACGTCGGCGACGGTGACCACGGCCCGCGCGGGGCGCTCGCCCGCCGGCGTCGGGGCCAGCCGCGGGTCGGCGATCGACACGAGCTCGGTCAGGTGGCGGGTCTTGAGCTTGGCGGCCATGGGGCTCCTCCTGGGCGCGTCAGCGGGGATGGCCGGCAGCGGCGCTTTCGGTGGCCGGCGTGGTCCCGATGGCGTCACGCGCCATCAGGGCCTCGTGAACGAGCAACGCGGCGGCGACGGCCGCGTTGAGCGACGGGGTGCGCCCGCGCAGGGGCAGGGCAACCAGCTCGTCGCAGGCGGCCCGCACGACGCGCCGCAGGCCCTCGCCCTCGGAGCCGATGACCAGCGCGACGTCGCGGTCCCAGTCGAGCTCGCGCGGTCCGCGCGCGCCGTCCGCCGCCGCGCCGTACACCCACACGGCGCGCTCCTTGAGCTCGGCGAGGTAGCGCGGCAGGTTGGTCACCTGCACGAGCGGCAGGTGGGCCGTGGCGCCTGCGGAGGTCTTGGCGACCACGGGCGAGAGGGGCGCGCTGCGGCGCGCCTCGGTCACGACGCCGTGGGCGCCGAGCGCCTCGGCGCTGCGAACGATGGCGCCGTAGTTGCGCGGGTCGGTGACGTGGTCGAGGCACACCAGCAGCAGGCGCTCGCCGCGCTGGCGCGCCAGCGCGAACGGCGCCTCGGGCTCGGCGAACGCGAGCTCGGCCACCTCGGCGGCCACCCCCTGGTGGTGGGTCGTGCGCAGCGCCTGATCGAGCTCGATCCGCGGCCGGTCCTCGCTCGGGACGCCGAGCCGGCCGGCCTCGCGCGCGAACTCCGCGCGGGTGGCGCGCTCGATGCCCTTGGCGAGGAAGAGGCGGCGCACCTGCCCCTCGCGCAGCGCCGTCAGGACGGCTTGGCGGCCGTAGATGAGCATGACCGAGTCTACGCTCGCCGCCGGTCCGTCGCTTCGCGTCCCGTCGCGCGACGCGACGCGACGACGACGCGCGCCGCCTCGGCGTCGCGGGCGAGCTGGGCCCGCAGGGCGTCGAGCCCGTCGAAACGGCGGGGCGCCCGCAGGTGCTCGAGCAAGTGGACGGTCACGCGGCGGTCGTAGAGGTCGAGATCGGTGTCGAACAGGTGGGCCTCGAGCGCGGGTGCGCCGTCGGGGAAGGTCGGGCGGGGGCCGACGTTGGCGACGCCGTCGAAGCGGCCCGCGGGCGTGTCGACGACGACGGCGAAGACGCCGATCGGCAGCGCCTTGCGCGGGTCGGTGGCCACGTTGAGCGTCGGGAAGCCGATCGTCCGGCCGCGCTGGTCGCCGCGGACGACGACGCCGGTCACCCGGTAGGGGAGCCCGAGCATCCGCTCCGCGCGCGCGACGTCCGCGGCCGCCAGCGCCTCGCGGATGAGGCTGGACTTGGTCACCACGCCCGCCGTCAGCTCCAGCGGGACCACCTCGATGTGCGGCAGCTTGGCGCGCAGCAGGTCGAGGCCGCCGGAGCGGTCGCGACCGAAGCGGAAGTCCTCGCCGACCACCACGACCGCCGGCCCTGCGGCGGCGACGGCGTCCGCGAAGGCCTCGGGCGGCGTGGCCGCGAAGGCGCGGTCGAACCCGATCACCACGACCTCGGCCGCGCCGGCCTCGGTGAGCAGCGCGGCCTTCTCCGACGCGCTGCTCAGGAAGCGGGCGTCGCCGAAGAGCACCTTCGCGGGCGGGAAGAAGGAGACCGCCACCAGCGAGGTGCCGAGCTCGTCGGCGCGTTCGCGGGCGCGCGCCAGCAGCGCGCGGTGACCGAGGTGGACGCCGTCGAAGTTGCCCAGGGCGATCACCGTCCCACGGCGCTCGATGCCGGCGAGGGTGCGGTGGAGCACCACGTCCTGGTCGTCGACCGGCGGGGGTGGCAGCGGGAGGGGTGGGGTGGCGCCGGGTGCGTCGGCGGCGGCCGG
>JAHYJQ010000129.1 GCA_019429025.1 Trueperaceae bacterium
GGCCGGCCTCACGCACCTGCACCGGCCCCCCACGTTCGACATCGCCACGATCGACGAGGACCGCAGCACCTGGCTCGAGCCCGAGCTCCCCGACCTGCCGCTGCCGTCCGCCTCGCCGGCGTTCCAGCAGGCCGTCGAGGCCGTGCGCGATCGGGACGCGTTCAACTGGGGCTACGACCCGTGGCACTTCCTGGTGCCCGAGGGGAGCTACGCGACCGACCCCGACGGCCCCGCGCGCGTCCGCGAGTTCCGCGAGCTGGTCATGGCGCTCGACGACATCGGCCTGCGGGTGGTGGTCGACGTGGTGTTCAACCACACGAACGCGGCGGGCCAGAACCCCCGCTCGGTGCTCGACCGCATCGTGCCCGGCTACTACCACCGCCTGGACGCGGCCGGCCGCGTGCACACCAGCACCTGCTGCCCCAACACGGCCACCGAGCACGCGATGATGGAGCGCCTCATGCTCGACGCCGTGGCGCTGTGGGCGCGGGCGTACAAGGTGGACGGCTTCCGCTTCGACCTCATGGGCCACCACCTGGTGGTCAACATGAAGAACGTGCGCGCCGTGCTCGACGCGCTGACGCCCGAGGCCGACGGCGTGCACGGCGACGCCGTGCTGCTGTACGGCGAGGGCTGGAACTTCGGCGAGGTCGCCGATGGCGCGCGTGGGGCCAACGCCACCCAGACGAACATGGCCGGCAGCGGCACCGGGACCTTCAACGACCGCCTGCGCGACGCCGTGCGCGGCGGCGGACCCTTCGACGCGGGCGAGGACCTGGTGCGCTGGCAGGGCTTCGCGACCGGCCTCGGCACGATGCCGAACGCGCTGACCGCGCGCCTCGACCCGGCGGTGCAGGCGGACGCCGCCCGCCGGGCCGCGGACCTGGTGCGCGTGGGCCTGGCCGGCAACCTCGCCGCCTTCACCTTCGTGGGCGCCGACGGCGAGGTCGTGCGCGGCGACCAGGTGCCCTACCACGGGCAGCCCGGCGGCTACGGCGGCGTGCCGCAGGACCACGTCGTCTACGTCTCCAAACACGACAACCAGACGCTGTGGGACATCGCCCAGTACAAGCTGCCGCTCGACCTGCCGACCGAGGCGCGGGTGCGGGCGCACCTCGTCGCCCTGTCGACCGTGATGTACGCCCAGGGCGTGCCGTTCTTCCACGCCGGCTCCGACCTGCTGCGCTCGAAGAGCCTCGACCGCAACAGCTACGACGCGGGCGACTGGTTCAACGCGGTCGACTGGACCGGCGAGACGACCGCCTTCGGCCGCGGGCTGCCGCTCGCCGGCGACAACCGCCCCTCGTGGAACGTCATGCGCGAGCGGCTCGTGAACCCGCTCCTGGTCCCCGGGCCCGACGACGCCGCCTTCGCCGCGGCCGCGTTCCGGGACATGCTGCGCGTGCGGCGCGACACGCCGCTGTTGCGCCTGCGCACGGCCGAGGACGTGCTCGAGCGGGTCGCCTTCCACGTCACCGGGCCCGAGGCGCCGGCCGGCGTCATCGTCATGGAGCTGCGCGACGACCTGCCGGGCCTCGCGGACCTCGACCCCGCCGTCGATCGCGTGCTGGTCGTGTTCAACGCCTCGCCAGCGCGGGTCAACCTCGAGCTGCCGGGCGACCCGGCCCGCCGCTGGGCGCTGCACCCGGCCCTCGCCGGCGGCGCGGACGTCGACGCGCTGCGCTCCGCCGTGGTCTACCCCGGCACCACCCGCGCCACGGTGCCGGCCCTGACGACCGCGGTGTTCGTCGCGCCGAGCGTGGGCCGATGACCGGCGGCGACGCGGTGGCGGGTCGGGTCTTCGTGACCCGGCCGCTGCCCGCGGCGTGGCTGGCGCCGCTGCGCGACGCGGGCCTGGCGGTCGACGTGCACGACGCCGAGGACCCGCTGCCGACGGACGCCCTGCACGCGCGGGCGGCGGGCGCGTCCGCCCTGTGGGTGCAGCTGACCGACCGGGTCGACGCCGCCCTGCTCGACGCCGCGGGCCCCGGCCTGCGGGCGGTGGCCACCTACTCCGTCGGCACCAACCACATCGACGCGGCGGCGTGCGAGGAACGCGGCGTCGTGGTGGTCCACACCCCGGACGTCCTGACCGACGCCACCGCCGACCTGACGCTGGCGCTGCTGCTGGCCGCCGCGCGCCGCCTGCCCGAGGGGCAGCGGCTGGTGGAGAGCGGCGGATGGCGCGGCTGGGCCGCGACGCAGCTGCTGGGCATGGAGCTGCGCGGCCGCACCCTCGGGGTCGTCGGGCTGGGCCGCATCGGCGCGGCCGTCGCGGCGCGGGCGCGGGCGTTCGGCATGCGCATCGCGTACCACCAGCGATCGGCGCGGCCCGAGGTCGCGGCGCCGCTGGAGGCGGCGTTCGTCGCCGATCTCGACCGCCTGCTGGCGACCAGCGACGTCGTGACGCTGCACCTCCCGCTCACGCCGGCGACGCGCCACCTGCTCGACGCGCGGCGGCTGGCGCTGCTGCCGGCCCACGCGCTGCTCATCAACGCCGCCCGCGGGCCGCTCCTCGACGAGGGGGCGCTGGTGGCGGCGCTGCGCGAGGGGCGCCTGGCCGGCGCCGGGCTGGACGTCTACGAGGAGGAGCCCCGGGTGCACCCGGGGCTCCTGGAGCTGCCGAACGTCGTGCTCGCGCCCCACCTGGGATCGGCGACCGACACGACGCGCCGGGCGATGGCCGAACTGTGCAGTGCGGGCATCCTCACCGCGTTGGCGGGCGATCGCCCGCCGAACGCGCTGGGCTGAGCCGTGCGCGGCTAGACGTCGAGCACCGCCAGGTGCCCGTGGTCCTCGATGAAGGTGCGCCGCGGCGGGACCTCGGTGCCCATCGCCATCTCGATCGTCTCGCTGGCCTCGAGCACGTCGTCGATCGTCACGCGCTGCAGCACCCGCGTCTCGGGGTTCATCGTCGTCTCCCAGAGCTGCTCGGGGTTCATCTCGCCGAGGCCCTTGAAGCGTTGGATCTCGAGCTTGCGGTCGCGGCTGCGCTTGACCACCTCCTGCAGGGCGGCCTCGTCGAAGAGGTAGGTCAGCTCCTTCTGGCGGGCCGTGCGGACGCCGTACAGCGGCGGCTGGGCGATGTAGAGGTAGCCGCGGTCGATGAGGGGGCGCATGTAGCGGTAGAAGAAGGTCAGCAGCAGCGTCCGGATGTGCGAGCCGTCGACGTCGGCGTCGGTCATGATGATGATCCGGTGGTAGCGCACCTCGTCCGCGTTGAAGTGGACGTCCTCGCCGCTCCCCTCGATGCCCCCGCCGATCGCGGCGATCATCGCGCGCACCTCGGCGTTCTTGAGGATCTTGCCCAGGTTGGCCTTCTCGACGTTGAGGATCTTCCCGCGCAGCGGCAGGATCGCCTGGAAGCGCCGCTCGCGGCCCTGCTTGGCGGAGCCGCCCGCCGAGTCGCCCTCGACGATGTACAGCTCGCTGACGCTGGGGTCCTGCGACTGGCAGTCGGCGAGCTTGCCGGGCAGCTCGTCGTTCTCGAGCGGGTTGGCGCGGCGCACGAGGTCGCGCGCCTTGCGCGCCGCCTCGCGCGCCCGGGCGGCGTTGCCCGCCTTCTCGACGATCGCCTTGCCCACCTTCGGCTGCTCCTCGAGCAGCTCGGCGAGCCGCTCGCCGACCACCTGCTGCACGGCCGTGCCGGCCTCCTGGTTGAGCAGCCGGACCTTCGCCTGCGACTCGAACTGCGGGTCGCCCAGCTTGACCGAGACGACGCAGCAGATGCCCTCGAGGTAGTCGTTGCCGTCGGGAACGGGATCGCCCTTCTTGAGCAGGTTCTTGTTGCGGGCGTAGTTGTTGAGCACCCGCGTGAAGGCGGTCTTGAAGCCCGTGAGGTGGCTGCCGCCGTCGCGGTTGGTGATCATGTTGGCGTACGTCAGGATGGTCGGCTGGTAGCCGGTGGTGTGCAGCAGGCCGACCTCGACGTCGATGACCTCGCGCTTGCCGTCGCGCTCGACCTCGACCTCCTGTTGGATGCGCAGGGGCTCGTCGTAGAGGCGCTTCTCGTCGCGCGCGAGGTAGGCGGCGAAGGCGGCCGCGCCGCCCTCCTCGTGGAACACCTCGCGCCGCAGCTCCTTCTGCCGCCGGTCCTCGAGCACGATGCGCACGCCGCCCGTGAGGAACGCCAGGTCGCGCAGCCGGCGGCGAACGCGGGCGTAGTCGAACGCGTCGACCTCCTTGAACACGGCGGGGTCGGGGTGGAAGGTCACCGTCGAGCCCTTCTGCCCCGCCGGGGCGGGCCCGATGTCCTGCACCGGGAACGTCACCGCGCCCTGGTCGAAGCGGATGCGGTAGTGGCGGCCGTTCTGGTAGACGTCGGCCTCGAGGAAGGTCGACAGGGCGTTGACGACCGAGGAGCCGACGCCGTGCAGGCCGCCCGAGACCTTGTAGGCCGCGGAGTCGAACTTGCCGCCGGCGTGCAGCTCGGTGAAGATCACCTCGATGGCCGGTCGCCCGCCGTCGCGCATCACGCCGACCGGGATGCCGCGGCCGTCGTCGCTCACGGCGGCCGAGCCGTCCTCGAGCAACACCACCTCGATCGTGCGGGCGTACCCCGCCAGCGCCTCGTCGATCGCGTTGTCGATGATCTCGCTCAGCAGCTGGTGGTAGCCGTCGATGCCGGTGCCGCCCTGCACGTACATGGCGGGGCGCAAGCGGACGCCTTCGAGACCTTTGAGCACGCGGATGCTGTCGGCGGTGTACTCGGTGGACAAGGTTTGCCTCCCAGCTTGGGGTTCTTGCACGGGGCGGGCCAGGGCCGGGAGGAACCCGGTCGCCTTCGCGCCCCATTCGTGGTCGGAAGCTGGTCGCAGACGTTCGCTGCGACCCCTCGATCATACCCCGCGGCGGGCGCACCGGTCAAACCAGGAGACGCGTCCTGGACGCCTCTCACGGCACTCGATCGGGGCCGGCCGGGGAACTCGGGGGACGCCACCGGTGGGCGTGTCGGGGTCGCCAGGGGGATCCGGTGCCCTCCCCCGCCGCGGACCCCAGCGGTTCAGCCGCGGACCCCAGCGGTTCAGCCGCGGACCTGCCCGTCGCCGTCGACCAGGTGCTTGACGGTGACCAGGGCGCGCAGCCCCAGCGGGCCGCGGGCGTGCAGCTTCTGCGTGCTGATGCCGATCTCCGCCCCGAAGCCGAACTCGAAGCCGTCGGTGAAGCGGGTGCTCGCGTTGACGTAGACCACCGCGGCGTCGACCTCCGCCTGGAAGCGCCGACCGGCGGCGCGCGAGCGCGTGACGATCGCCTCCGAGTGCTGCGAGCCGTAGCGGTGCACGTGCTCGATGGCGTCGTCGAGGCCGTCCACCACGCGCACGGCGATCTCCGGGCCGAGGTACTCGGTCGCCCAGTCGTCCTCCGTCGCGGCGTGAACGCCCTCGACGAGGCCGGCGGCGGCCAGGACCTCACGGGCGCGGTCACACGCGTGCAGGCTCACGCCGTGCCCCCGCAGCGCGGCCGCCGCCCGCGGCAGCCAGTCCGCGGCGTCGCGGTGGACCAGCAGCGTCTCGAGGGCGTTGCAGACCCCAGGGCGGCGTACCTTGCCGTCGAGCAGCAGCGCGAGCGCCATGTCGCGGTCGCCGTCGTCGTGGAGGTAGAGGTGGCAGTTGCCCACGCCGGTCTCGATGACCGGGACGCGGGCGGTCTCCACCACGTGCCGGATGAGGCCTGCGCCGCCGCGCGGGATGACGAGGTCGACCCGGCCCCGCGCCCGCAGCAGCTCGGTGACGCGCGCACGATCGGGGTCGTCGATCAGGGTCAGGGCGTCGACCGCCTCGGCCGGGACGCCCGGCGCGGACGCCAGCGCGCCGCGCATGCTGGCCACCAGGGCCCGGTTCGACGCCAGGGCGTCGGCGGAGCCGCGCAGGACGGCGGCCGAACCCGCCCTGAAGGCGAGGGCGAACGCGTCGACCGTCACGTTGGGCCGCGACTCGTACACCATGCCGATGACGCCGAAGGGCACCGTCACGGAGCGGACCTCGAGGCCGTTCGGCAGCCGCCAGCCCTCGAGCACACGGCCCACCGGGTCGGGGAGGTCGGCGACCTGCACGACGGCGTCGGCGATCGCCGCCAGCCGCTCCGGCGAGAGCGCCAGGCGGTCGACCAGCGCGTCAGAGACGCCGGCGTCGCGCGCGCGCGTCACGTCCCCGGCGTTGGCATCCAGGATCGCGGACGCGTCGCGACGCAGCGCGTCGGCGACCCGCTTCAGCGCCGCGGCACGATCGAGCGCCGGCAGCCGGCGGGCGGCGATGCGGGCGCGCCGCAGCGCGGCGTCGAGATCGAAGGGGGCGGTGGCGGGGCCGACGGCGGCGGGCATGGCGCGACGATAGCATGGGGCCGGATGCTCTCCAGGACGCGTCCGGCCCACCCCGGCGCGTTCGTGGGGGCCAGCGAGGAGGCCCGCATGGATAGGCCCATCGTGCTCGTGACCGGCGCCGGCGGCGCGCTGGGGAGCGCCGTCCGGGAGCGCCTGACGCGCGACGGCGCGCGCTTGGCACTGCTCGCTCGCCGGGCGCCGGCGGGCGAGGCTGGCGGCCCGGCCGCCGACGGTGCGGCCGAGCCGGCGCCGTGGGCGGCCGCGGTCGACCTGCTCGACGAGGCAGCCGTGACGGACGCCATCGACCGCGCCGAGACCGAGCTCGGTCCCGTGCGCGCGGCCCTGCTGCTCGCCGGCGGCTTCGCGACCGCGCCCGCGGCCGAGACGGACCTCGGCGCCCTGCGCCAGCAGCTCGATGTCAACCTGGCGACCGCCGCGAGCGTGGTGCGCGCCCTGTTGCCGCGCATGACCGAGCGGGGCGAGGGCACGATCGTCGGGATCGCCGCCGGCCAGGCCCGCCGCGGAGGCTCTGGCGCCGCCGCCTACGCCGCCTCGAAGGCCGCCCTGGCCGCCTACCTGCGGGCCGTGGACGAGGAGAGCGCGAGCCGCGGCGTGCGCACGGTCACGGTGTTCCCGATGGGCACGCTCGACACGCCGGCCAACCGCCAGGCGATGCCGAAGGCGGACCCAGCCCGCTGGATCGACCCCGCGCGCCTCGCCGAGGTGCTCGCCTTCGCGGTCCGCATCGGCCCCCGCGCCCGGCTGCGCGAGATCGAGGTCCACCCGGACGCCTGAGCGAGGCCGCTACCCCCCGAGGCCATCGCCCCCGTGGGTGAACGCGCCGTCCATCGCCGTCGCGACCACCGTCAGGTCGTCGAGCCCGGCGAGCGGATCGTGGTCGAGCAGCACGACGTCCGCGTCGTAGCCCTCGCGCAGCATGCCGGAACGCCCCTCGCGCCCGATCGCGAAGGCCGCCCCGGTCGTGTAGGCCGCGAGGGCCTCGGGCACGGTGAGCGCCTGACCCGCCCCGAGCTCGAGCCCGTCGGCGCCCTGGCGGCCGACGGCCGCCCGCAGGCCCGCGAGGACGTCGGGCGGCGCCACCGGCGTGTCGCTGCCGAACGCCAGCGGGACGCCGGCGGCGAGCAGGTCCCGCGTGCGGTAGGCGCGGTCGAGGCGATCCGGCAAGAGCGCCCGGACCGAGGCGGCGTCGAAGGTCAGGTGGATCGGCTGCAGCGAGGCGACGGCGCCGAGCGCGGCCAGCCGCGCGACGTCGTCGGCGTGCAGGTGCTGCGCGTGCTCGATCCTGGGTCGCAGCCCGGCGGCGCGCCAGGCGGGCGCCGTGGCCTCCAAAGCCGCGATGACGGCGCGGTTCGCGGCGTCGCCGATCGCGTGGGTCACGGGCGCGAAGCCCGCTGCGGCGGCCAGCGTGAAGCGCTCCGTCAGGACGTCGGGGCCGTCCTCCACCATCCCGACGCCCCCCTCGCCGTAGGGCCGCAGCATCCACGCCGTGCGGCTGCCGAGGGCGCCGTCGGCGAAGAACTTGGCGCCGCCGACGACGAAGTGGTCGCCGCCCTGCCCGCCGGCCAGCCCGATGGCGGCGGCGCGCTCGAGGTCCGCGTGCGGGATGCAGGCCCAGACCCGCAGGGGGTACGCGCCGCCGTCCGCCCGGCTCGCCCGGCTCGCCAACGCCCGCCAGTGCGAGGGCGGCTCGTACGCCATGTGGTGGACCGTCGTGATGCCGTGCGCGGCGAGGTCGCGGCCGGCGGCGTCGAGCGCGCGTCCGAGGGCCGCCGCGTCCGGCCGCGGCACGACGTCCCAGACGAGCCCGAGGGCGGCCTCGAGGAGCAGGCCGCTCGGCTCCCCGTCCGCCTCCCGAACGATGACGCCGCCGTCCGGGTCCGCGGTCGCGGCGCCGATGCCCGCCAGCGCCAGGGCGGCGGCGTTGGCCCAGGCGCTGTGGTGGTCCTGCGACCGGAGCATCACCGGGTGACGCGGCGCCACGCGGTCGAGGTCGCGCCGGTCGAGGCCGCGCAGCCCCCAGCGCTGCAGCGCGAAGCCCGCCCCGAGGATCCAACTCCCCTCGGGGATCCGGGTGGCCGCCGCGGCGACGCGCGCCAGCCCCTCGTCGAGCGTCGCGGCGTCCGCCAGGCCGACCTGCTCGAGCTCGAGGCCGTGCTGCGTGAGGTGCAGGTGGGCGTCGTGGAAACCGGGCAGGACGCAGGCGTCGGGCGCGTCGATCACGCGCGTGCGTGGCCCGCTCCAGGCGAGGACCTCGTCGCGGGTGCCGACCGCCACGAGGCGGCCCGTGCGCCACGCGACCCCCTGT
>JAHYJQ010000130.1 GCA_019429025.1 Trueperaceae bacterium
GGCATCGGATGATGGCACATCGAGTGGCTAGCGCCAGTCCTCGACGACCAAACCCGCCACGCGCCGGAACTCGCGCACGTTCCCGGTGACGACGATGCGCTCCTCGGCCAGCGCGTGGGCCGCGATCCACAGGTCGTTCGGTGTGAACGGTGTGCCAGCCCGCTCGAGCGCTCGCCGCACGTCCGCGTAGGCCATGGCGACCCGGTCGTCGAGCGGCAATACCTGCAGCCGAGCGAGCAACTCGTCCACGCGTTCGGCGAGGGGGCGGGAACCCGACCGCCGAGCGCCGAACCGCAACTCGCCCGCGACGATCGGCGTCGTTGCCACCGCCTGCTCGCCCACCACGGCGATGCGCCGCGCGACGGTGCCAGAGGGCTCGCGCAACACGTGCGACAGCGTGTCGGTGTCGAGCAGGTAGCGCGTCATGTCACACGTCGGGCTCGTCGAGCGGGAGGAGGTCCTCGTCCACGTCGGGGAACGGTACGTCCAACGGCTCGAGCGAGGCCAACCACGGCAGCAGCCCCTCGCGCGGCACGGGAACGACGGTCAGGACGCCGTCCTCGTGGATGAGCAGCGCCTCGTCGGCGTCGAGTTCCCACTCGCGCGGGATGCGCAGCGCCTGGTTGCGGCCGTTGCGAAACAGGTGGACACGGCGTTCCTCGGGCAAGGCGATCGCCTCCTCCCCATCCGCAGTAGTATAGGTCTTAGCATATGCCACGCTGAAGGCTGCGGCGACCGTATCCATGCGACCCATCCTCACGCACGCGGCACGCCGCATGATCGCGACCGCGGCAGCAGCCTAACCTGGATTATTCATGAGCCCCGGGCTGCGGCCCGGAAGTTGGTTGCGGCGCGTGGGTTTCGGATGGTTCGGGTGCTCCTGGCGGGTGGATCGCGGGGCTTCGGGCGCTGTAGGTGGCCGTCGGCGGCGTACGCGTCCGTATTGGGGTTGCGGGTGGCCTGGTGGTGGCATGGGGCGCCGTCCCGGTCCGAGTGTCGGTCGGGTTGGCGCGGTGGGGTTGATCGTTCGTCGTCGTCCTACACGGTCGCTTGCAGACGATTGGCGATGCACGCCCATTCGTGCCGCCAGCGGGCGCTGGCGGGCAGGTGCAGCTTGAGGTGGGTTCGGGTCCGCTCGAACCAGCCGCCGAGCTTGATCAGGCGTTCGCGGAGGGTGCCGACTTGGGCGCGCGCCAAGTCGGTGCCGACAGCCGCGTGTCGGAGTTCTTGGTAGAGCACGTAGGCGGCGGCGTGCACGAGCAGGCGCGCTTGGTTGGCGAGGAACCGGGTGCAGGAGAGCCGGTCGATGCGGATGCCGTGGTGGAGTTCCTTGAGGCGGTTCTCGACGTCGCCGCGTGGGGTGTAGATGCGGTGGTACACGACCTGTGGGTCGGCGGCGATGTTGGTGATCACGAAGCGCGCGTTGTCGCGCGGTTCGCGGTCCGGGTAGCGGGTGACTTCGCCTTTGATGACCACCCGGCGCGCGTGCGGCCAGGTGCGGGCGCGGTATTGGGCGTGCCCGAAGGTTCGTTCGGTCGCGCCGCTGGCCGTAGAGGCTGCTCTGGCCTTGCGCAAGAGGGGTTCGGCGAGCTTCGCGAGCACCGGGTTGCTGCCGATGGCGACGACGTACTCGAGCCCCTCAGCCTCGAAGTAGTCGAGCAGGTCGGGGGCGGCGAAGCCGCCGTCGAGCCGCACCCGCAGGCGGGCGTTGGGGAACGCGCGCCGCACGAGCGGCAGCAGGCGCCGCAGCATGCCCTTCGCGCCGGCGCGGGGGTGGGCGTTGCCGGGGCGCAGCAGGGCGGCGACGAGGTGCTGCTCGCTCTCGCGATCGAACTGCAGGGTGGCGATGAGTGGCAGCAGCCGGAAGCCGCCGTAGAAGCCGTTCCATAGGCTCCCTTGTTGGGCGCCGTGGGTGGGGTCGTCGGTGCCGTCGAGGTCGATGGTGATGCACCGCACCCGGCGCCGGCGCTGTCGTTGCCGTTCGATCACGCGATCGGCGAGGGCGAGGCTCGCGCGCAAGAGCTCACTCGCGCGCACGCCATTCTCGAAGCGCGAGAGCGTCGGTTGCGACGCCAACGCGGCGCCCGCGAGGGGGTCGCGACCGACGAGCAGTTTGTGGGTGGGGTCGTGCCGCAAGCGTGCGGCGTCGTTGGCGTCCTCGTAGCCGCAGGCGATCGCGAACATGCGCTGCCGCAGCACGTCGTGCAGGCTGTGCTGCACCCGACGTGGGTCGCGACGCTCGGTGAGGGCGGCCGCCAGCGCGTGCGTCAGGCCGAGGCGTTCGTCCGCCGCACGCAAGAGGACGGCGCCTACGTCGCTGCTGCTGTCGGGCTAGTGTCTGTTAGTACTAAGGCAGGTCCGATGTGGTATCTGTCCCGGTCGCGCTGGGCGACGTCGGCGGCGGCTTCGGTCGAGCGGGCGAGGGTCGTCCTCGGTGCCGGCTGGTGGTGCGCTGGTCGGGCATGAGGATCGTGCAGGAAGGCGTATCGCGGGTGCTTCGGGCGAGGTCGTGTCGGCGTCCGTAGGCTCAGCGCAGCCCGTCGGCGATGAACGCGACGGTCACGAATGCGCTGAACATCAGGTCGGTCTTGTCGTAGCGCGTGAAAACGCGTCGGAAGCGCTTGATGCGGCCGAAGAGGCGTTCGATCTCGTTGCGGCGCTTGTACGCCTCGGTGTCGTACGTCCACGGGTCGCGGCGCGTTTGCAGTGGCGGTACGACCGGCTCGAACCCGAGCGATTGCGCGAGGTAGCGGGTTTCGTTGCCTTCGTAGGCGCGGTCCATGATGAGTGGGATTTGCAGGTTGTCGATGCCGAGGTCGGTGAGGAGCTTTCGTCCGATGGGGGCGTCGTGCGCTTGGCCTGGGCTCAGGCAGAAGCCGAGGACCTGCTTGAGGCTCGAGGCAGCCAGATAACTCTTGGTGTTGAGTCCGCCGCGGCTGCGGCCGATGCTTTGGGGGCCCCCTTTTTCAGGGCGCCCGTGCCGTCCGGGTGCACCTTGATGCTGGTGCTGTCGAGGCTGACGACCTCGATCCTGACCTTGAGGAGCTGCAGCATCTGCAGCTCCTCGAACACCCTATCGAGGACGCCGGCCTTCGCCCAGCGGCTCATGCGGGTGTAGACCGTGTGCCAGCGACCGTACTCGGTGGGTAGGCCGCGCCACGTGCAGCCGTTGACGGCGACGTAGAGGATCGCGTTGAGGAGCGTGAGGTTGTCGATGCGTACATTGCCGCGCTGGACGGGTAGAAGGTGCTCGATCAGCGCGAACTGCTCGCGGGTGAACTGCATGGCAAACCTTACCATCTGTAGTGTGAACATATGCTGGGGCCGAGACGGACACCCCAATCCCGCCACCCGAAAGGCGCCGAGGAGCGGACGCCTTGCGGGTGGGGGTACCGATGCGCTTCAGTTCGGGATCATCAAGCGCTCGACGATGCACGGCGGCTGCCCGCGTTGCACGGTCGGTGTCAGGCACGTGGGGTAGAGCAGGACGCCGTCGGAGGTCGCTGGGGGGGAGACGGACGTTGCGCCAGTGTGGGACGTGTACTGCGGCGGACTCACGCGACCTTCGACGCGGGCGTACCCGACCTCACGACCGTCCTCGTCCGTGCAGGTGGCTTCCAGCACCAACGGGTCACCCGCACGCCACCCACCCGCCGGTCGAGCCTCCTCGGTCGTCGCGTCGCCCGGCCCGGCAGTAGCGGTCAAGTTCACTTGGGTGCCAAGGACCACGGTCGCCGTCAGCTCCCGCGTGCAGATATGGGCCGAAACGTCACCCAAGAAGTCCACGCGGTTCTCAACCTGCACGCTCCACACGGGTCCGTACGACTTGCAGCTCGTCAACGTGATGGCCAGGAGCAGTGCGGTCGCGAGTACTAGGTACTGCTTCATCGTTCACTCCCTCGCCGCTTCACTCTAGGGCGAACACGCCACGTTCAGTGCCCCACGTGCCCGAGAGCGACATCCACTCCGTGGGATCGGAGATCGTCATGACGTTGAGCCCGTTGGCTCCACTGTCGTACACGGCGTACTTCGTGACGGCCGAGAAGTGGCCTTGGGTTACGCCGCGGAAGTACTCCGCGATGACGGGGTTGTTCTTGTCGCCGATGTTGCGAATGAGGATGGCCGCTTTCGCGGGCGCCGAGGTGACGTTGCCGGTGTAGTGGCTGATGTTGGACGTAACGGTGAAGGCAACGTTCTGATCCCGGAGGAATGCAATCGCGCCGTCTCTGAAGCCGGCACCGATCGTCATGCTACCGCCGGTGTTCCAGCAGGTGCCCATGTAGTTGGCGATGAGGGGACGCCCATGCAGGCCGAGGGGCTCGGTCATCCGCCTGGCGAGCTCCCTCATCTGAGGGTTGTCCAAGTATTGGGAACGCTTCGTGTACGCGGGAACAGGAGGGGTGAAGTTCATGCCGAAGAACGGCTTCTCTACAAACTTGCGTTGGATGAGACCGACGAACGCGGCGGGCCCACACCCTAGCGGCGCATCGGAGTTGACCGATCCGGTGACCACGCAATACGGCATGGCGAAGGAATGGCCACTCGGGTGCCCGAGCTGAGTTGGCGACTGGTCAAAGCCGTCACGTATGGCTTGACGCGCTTCCGGGATGTAGCCGGTCCTCACGAGGTTGCAGAAGATGAAGGAGCAGTGGCGTTCGTCAGGGTTGCGAACGAGCGACTCGACTTCATCCTGAGCAGCGTCGATGACAGCGGCTACCTTCGTGGCGTCTAGGTTCCCGTCGGCCAGCGTGAGCTCGTCGATGGCGATCCGTGAGGCGCCGCCCGCGACCTGCACGACCGCGTTGCCGGATGCGCCAACGTCTTGGAGTGCACCCCAGGCGTCGCGAAGGCGGGCTTCCGTCTCCCGAGTGCTGTTCTGGGACACCATCTCTTGGTACATGGCCTCGAGCTCGGTCACGAACTCGGGCGTCAACGGTTCCTGAGTGAAGACGTCCCATAGGGTGCCATCGACGGCGCGAACTGCGAAGGTTTGCTGTTCAATGGCTACCACTTCAGCGACGTTGGGGAGGCCACCGAGGGCTTCCACCGTGCGAGCGAGGCGCATCGGTAGGCGTAGGCCGACGTTGCCGACCACAAGGACGTCGCGAGCGGTACTCGCTCCAGTCAGCGTCGTCGTCCACGGGCTCGCGGCGTCCTCGGGATCCCACTCGTCACCCAACACGGAGAACGCCAACTCCCAGAACCCCTCCGACGCGATGGGGGCGGAGACGGTGATGTCGATGAACGGTTCGCCATCGAGGTCCACGGTGCGGAGCGTGTGGAGGCGCAATTCTGACACGGTCTGGGTCTGCATTCCCCAGTTCAGGCGGTCGCTAACGCTGATCGCTTGACTGATGGCGAGAAGGGTGTCGTCAGCTCCAACGCGGATGTCGAACGACTCCGGCCCGGCGGTGGGTTGGCCGCAGGCCATAAGGACCATGAGGGCGGTCAGCGCAGCGACCGCTCGGTGACGACGTGCCTTCTCCATCGCCCACACCCAATCTGGACGATGTGTGTCCGATTGGACATATACAAGTTGCGTAGGTTGACTTCCTAGGGACATCCGGCCGTGGCGGCTCACTTGCGTGGGTCCTTGACTCCGCGCTTCAGTGAAACGGCCGAGGGGCGCCTCGTCTACAGCACCGCGGTAGCGCCCTCCCAGGCACCTGAGCAACCGTGTCTGGCTGAACCCTAGCTCCGAATCCATTGACGAAGAAGAGAACGGTCGTCCTGCCGAACCCGAGCAATATGAACGCCTCGCCTCGTACCACGCCAGAACCACCGTAGTGCTAACAGGCCCTAATCGAAGACCGCGACGAGCGGTTTCGGGAACAAGCCATCGAACCGGACCGACTCGGGCGTGCTAGCATCCTTCACAAGAAGCCCTCCAGCTTGGTATGAAGTGCGTCCCCAACACACTTTCTACCACGCGTGAGGCCTTCTCTCGTCTGGGCTCATGAATAATCCGGGCTAAGCACCGTCGGTCGTGAAGCAACCGACACGCACCGACCCCGCGGACCCCTAGCATGCGCGCATGCCGTCGCCTCCGAACCATCACCGCCCTCGGGCAGCCGAGCGCCGCCGAGCACCCATGAGGGGCACGGCGGCGTGACGGCATCCGGGACGCGCACGTCGGAGAGCGACCCCATCCGCGTGCACTGGGTCCCCGACCTGCCCACCGCAGGGGCGCTCGGCCTCACCCTGGCCCCCGGCAAGCACGGCCAGAGCTTCTACCACCCGGCCGGCTGGGCCCGCGACCTAGACGCCGACCTCGATCGGCTCCGGCGCCACCACCGCGCCGACGTCCTCGTGTCGCTCATCGAGGACCACGAGTGCGATCTCCTGGGCATCCCTGACCTGCGCGGCCGCGCCCGCGACGCCGGCCTCGAAGTCCGTCACTTCCCCATCACCGACGGCTCGGTGCCGCCCCCGTGGCGCGGCGACGCGTTCGCGGAACTCGTCGCCGCCATCCGCCGGTCGCTCGACGACGGCCGCCGCGTGGTCGTGCACTGCCGCGGCGGCGTTGGCCGCTCGGGGTTGGTGGCCGCCGCGGTCGCGACCACCTGCGGCGACGACGCGGACGCCGCCATCGCGCGCGTGCGCGAGGCGCAGCCGCACGCCGTCGAGACGCGGGAGCAGGAGGCGTACGTGGGGCGGTTCGCCGTGCGCGCGCGATGACGCGGCGTCGGCCACCACCACGCGGGGAACGCCACGTTTCGACACCGGCGGGCCTGACCGCCCCCGGCCCCAACCCCCGAACGTCAAACCGCATACCGACCCACGACCGCGTCGGCGTGCATGCTCGTGCGAGAGGGGGGGACCGATGCGAAGCCTCATGGCCCTGGGCGCGATGCTCGTGTTGGCGATGTCGCCGGCTCGCGCCGAGGTCATCGTCTCGGCGAACTACGAAGCGCCGGTCGAGCGGTACGGGCACTTCGCGCTCGGCCGTCCGCACGAGTACGCCCGCGTGGTCGCCCGCACCGACGCCGGCCGCCACGTGGCCCTGGAACTGCCCGACGACGAGGTGTTCGAGGACCTCGCCCCGCGCCTCGTACGGCTGACCGAGGACGGGCCGACCCTGCTGCTGGCGATCGTGAGCGCGCGCGGCGTCGGCGCGCGGCTGGCGCTGCTCGGACTCGACGGCGACGCCCTCGAGGTCGTCGCGCAATCCGCCCCCATCGGCTCCCCGCACCGCTGGCTCAACCCGGTCGGCGTCGCCGACCTCGACGGCGACGGCGTCGCGGAGATCGCCGCGGTGACGACGCCCCACATCGGCGGCGTGCTGCGCGTCTACCGGCGCGACGGCGAGCGACTGGTCGAACTCGCCTCCCTCACGGGCTTCTCGAACCACGTCTACCGCTCGCCTGAGCTCGAGCTGTCGCGACCCACGCGGATCGACGACCGCATGCAGCTGCTGGTGCCCGACATGCCGCGCACCGCCGTCCGCGTCATCGCGCTCGACGGCGACCGGCTCGTGGAAACCGACCGCTGCGAGCTCGCTGCGCCGCTCACCGGACCCGACGCGCTGCGCGCCTGCGAGGCGCAACTGACCGGCGCGCCATGAGGGTCACCCGTCGCGCGGGTCGCGTCGCCGAGGACGCGCATCTGCCACGGCCCGCGAACGCACACCCACGTCACGGCAGGCTCCACGCTCTGCCGTCCCAAGGAGGAATGCCCATGAAGAAGCTTCTGATCTCGACGTTCGCGTTCGTTCTGTCGCTTGGCGTCACCGCACCGGCAGTCGCCAACGCAGCCGGCCACACGGGGTTCGACTACGGCCAGCATCACGCCAACCATGCGCGGAGCATGGGCGGTTTCACTGGCGAGATGAACCCGGGCGTGGTGCACCGTGGCTTCTCGGGCTGGCACGAGCACCGGGATCACACGGGGGAGTGAAGGTGGCGACAGGCACTTCGCCTTGCCCTGCGCCAGCGTCCACGGCGTCGGGCGTGCGACGCCCGACGCCGGTGTGCCGCCGGCTGCCGTTGCAGTAGGCGGTGTCCGCTCCGATCCCGGCTCTCGCTGCGGCGAGGTCCGCGTAGCCTCGCGGTACGCGCCTACCCGGATACGCCACGGGCCCGCGAGCTCACCCTCGAGGACCTTGTCTTCGTGAGGTCATGTCATGGCTTCTCGCGGTAGGACGTCAGGCTGGCTGCAGTCCCTCGTGCCCAGATCATCTGGAGCCACTTCTCGAATGCGCTTGCGAAGCGCTCGTTCGCACGGAGCTCACCGTAGAGGTCGAGCTGCTCGAGCCAGACCTGGGGATCGTCCTTCGCCGCGGCCGATATCCGCTGGAGATCCTCCCACGACGGATCGTTCGGCTCGATGACGCTGCCGTCCTCGCGGGTACCAAAGCACATCCGTGCCCACAGCGCCTCGACGAGGGCGAGACCCTCCACGGAACGGCCCTTCGCCAGCGCCTCGCGAAGGATCGGCAACAGGAAGGCCGCGTGGCGAGCCGCGCCGTCGAAGGCCACACGGCGCACGGTATCGACGATGGCCGGGTTGCCGAAA
>JAHYJQ010000131.1 GCA_019429025.1 Trueperaceae bacterium
GGAACTGCTTGGCGTTTCCGACCCGGCTTGGCCGGGTCGGAAACGCACGGTCAGGCACCGAACGCCCGGAACACCGCCTGGATCGCGCCGAGGATGACGTTGGCGAAGAAGCGCTGGACCGCGCCCAGGACGCCGCTGTAGTTGAGCAGCATGAAGATGACGATGAAGCCGATGAAGCCGTACTGGGCCACCTGCTGCACCAGGCGCCGCACCTGCGGGCTGCCCCAGGCGAGCGCGGCGCGCGCGCCGTCGAGCGGGTAGACGGGGAAGATGTGGATCACGGCGTGCAGGATGGCGACGTTGCCGGCCACCACGAACGCGCCGACCAGCGAGCTGCCCGCCCCCGCGGTGTTGAACGCGACCGCCACGAACCACGTCAGCAGCGCCACCAGCAGGTAGCTGGCGGGCCCCGCGTACCACACGACCGCCTCCTGGCGGCCGCGGCCCGGGTAGTTGCGCGAGTTGACCGGGATCTGCTTCGCCCAGCCGAAGCCGAAGATGAGCAGGAAGATGACGCCGAGCGGCTCCAGGTGCGTCTGCGGGTCGAACTGCCCGTAGCCCTGGTAGCTGGGCGTGAGGTCGCCGTAGCGGCGCGCGACCCAGGTCTGCACGATGTTGTGGAAGATCAGCGCCATGACCATGATGAGGCTGGCGACGATCAGGATGGTGGGGTCGTTGAAGTAACGGAGCAGCATGCGGGGTGTCCTCAGGGGGGCGCGGATTCCGGGGGCGGCGTCGCCGGCTCGCCGGTGGTCGCCCGGTCGGCGGCCTCGTCGGCCACCAGCCGGCGCGCCAGCTCGAGTTCCTGGGCGAAGCCGCGGACGCGGCCGGCGGCGCGCGCGGCGTCGATCTCGGCCAGCACGCGACCCACGCCGGGTCCGGGCGCGAGGCCCAAAGATACCACGTCCCTGCCGCGCACCTTGGGCTCGGGCGGCGCGTGCTCGAAGGCCGCGATGGCGTCCGCGTGCTGCGGCGCGAGCGCGGCCAGCGCCCGCCGCGCGGCGGGCTCCAGGGCGGCGAGCGTGATGTCGGTCAGCGGCGGCGGGGCGGCGCGCGCGGCGATGACCTTGGCCCGCTGCTGCGCCAGGCGCTTGGTCCAATGGAAGCGCTCGACCGCGGTCGCGGCCGCGTCGTCGGGCGTGCTCGCCAGCAGCACGAGCAGGTAGGCCAGCGGCTGCTGGCGATCCGGGTCGACCTCGGGCTCGCCCGCGCGCGAGCCGCGCTCGCCGCGGCGGGCCCGCTCGCCGCGGCCCTCGTCCAGCAGCGCGACCGCCGCGTCGTCGAGGCGCAGGCCGTAGAGGCCGCCCAGCGCCCCCAGCGCGTCGAGCTGCCGCAGGGCGGGCGCGACGCGCGGCTCCGCCAGCGTGATCTCCAGCTCCGCGCGCAGGCGCTGACCCGAGACGTTGGCGACCACCGTGGGTCGCAGCGCCGCCTGCGCCTTGGCGACGGCGTCGCCGTCGAAGCGCAGGCCGAGGCGGCCCGCCAGGCGCGCGCCGCGCACCAGCCGGGTCGGGTCCTCGACGAAGGAGAGCGGGTGCAGCACGCGCAGGCGGCGGGCCTCGAGGTCGGCGAGGCCGCGGAAGGGGTCGATGAGTTCGACCGGCGGCGGGTGCACGCGCACCGCCAGCGCGTTGACCGTGAAGTCGCGGCGCGCCAGGTCGGCGGCGAGGTCGCCCTCGCGCACGCTCGGCAGCGCGCCCGGGTAGTCGTAGGCCTCGGCGCGGGTGCCCGCCAGGTCGATGACCAGGCCGTTCGGCAGGGTGACGGTGGCGGTGCCGAAGGCGGGGTGCAGGGCGAGGCTGCCGCCGACGCGGGCGTGCAGGCCGGTGGCGAGGTCGGCGGCGGAGGCGCCCTCGAGGAGCAGGTCGAGGTCGACGTAGCCGACGCCCAGCAGGCCGTCGCGGACGGTGCCGCCCACGAGGTAGAGGCGCGCCCCGCGCGCGAGCGCGACCGCGGTGTCGAGCACCTCGCGGGCGCCCTCGGGCAGCGACGCCCACACGCGCTCGGCCGGCGCGCGGCGCTGCGGGCGCGGGTGGCGCGCGCGCACGAGGTCGGTGCGGGTGACGATGCCCACGAGCGCCTCGCCGACGACGATGGGCACCCGCCCGATGTCGTGGCGCAGCACGATGCCCTCGAGCTCGCTGAGGGTGGCGTCGGGCGTGGCCGTCAGCGCGGGCCGCGTCATGAAGCCGGACACGGCGGCGTCGCCGAGCTCGTGCCGCAGCGCGTGCTCGATGTCGCGGCGCGAGATGACGCCGAGGAGCTCCCCGTGCTCGCCCACGACCGGCATGCCGTTGTGCTTGTGGACCGCCAGCGCCTGTCGCGCCTCCGCCACGCGGGCGTCGGCGGGCAGCGTCACGACGGGGCTGCTCATGATGTCGCGCGCCCGGGTGGGCGGTGTCGTGTGGGCCGGGAGCTCGGCCATGAGGCGCTCGAAGGCGGCGTGCGGGTCGAGCGTCGTGCGGGCGAACGCGGCGCGGGCGTGGCCGCCGCCGCCCAGCGCGCGCTGCAGCGTGGCGCCGACGTCGACGTGCGCGTCGCCGCGGGCGAACACCAGCGTCTTGCCGTCCATGCGCGCGATGACGAGGGCGGCGTCGGCGGACGTCGCCGCCAGCAGGTCGCCCGCGATCGCGCTGACGCCGTGGGCGTAACCGTGGTCGGGCCACCAGCCGATCGCGATGCGGCGGCCGGCCACCTCGTGCAGGTCGGCCTCCGCGACCACCCGGTCGCGGGCGGCGCGCAGCTCGGGCGGGGTGCCCCCGCTGCGGAAGCGGCGCACGAGGTCGAGGTTGGCCCCCTGCGTCAGCAACCAGGCGGCGGCGCGGTGGTCGTCGGGATGGACGTGGTCGAAGGTCAGGTCGCCGGTGTCCTCGTGCAGGCCGAGCAGCGCGAGCGTCGCCAGCGGCGGCGCCAGCACCACCCCCTCGGCCTCCAGCCGGCGGCACAGGAGCGTGACGGTGGCGCCGACGTCCTCGCGCAGGCCGGTGGCGCCCGGGATGGGGTCGGTCGGTTCCGGGTGGTGGTCGAACACGGCGATGGGGACCTGCCCCACCAGCGCGGCGAAGCGCCCCAGGCGCCCGCGCTCGGCGGTGTCGACCACCACCAGCGCGGTCACCTCGGCGAGGTCGACCTTCTCGCCGGCGACGAGCGGCACGTGGTCGCGGTAGAGGCGCAGGAGCTCGTCGACGTTGCCCTCGAGCTGGCCGCCCACGACCCCCACGGCGCCGGGGTAGAGCACGGTGGCGAGCGCGACGCTCGCCAGCGCGTCGAAGTCCGGCTGCTCGTGGGTGACGACCAGGCGCACGGGCGGCCGGCTCAGCCCGGCGGCAGCGCGCGCAGGGCGTCGGCGTCGCCCTCGCCGAGGCCGTCGACGAAGGCGAGCAGCAGCTCGATGACCTGCTCGACGTCGGCCAGGTCGACCATCTCGTTGGGCGAGTGCATGTAGCGGTTCGGCACCGACACCACCGCGGTGGGCACGCCGCCGTGGCCGGGGGCGAGGTGGTCGGCGTCGGTGCCCGTGGTGCGGGGGGAGAAGCCGAGGGTGACGGGGATGCCGCGCGCCTCGGCGACGCCGCGCAGGCGCTCGAGCAGGCCGCGGTGGGCGTACGAGCCGACGGAGAGCTCGGGCCCCTTGCCGAGGCCGGTCTCGCCGTGGCGCTTCTTCTCCATGCCGGGCGTGTCGATCGCGTGGGTGACGTCGACGGCGATGGCGGCGTCGGGCTTGGCGCGCGCCGCCGCGACGCGGGCGCCCATGCCGCCGATCTCCTCCTGCACGGTCGCGACCGCCGTCACGCTGGCGGGACCGCGGCTGCGGCGCGCGACCTCGAGCGCCACGTAGGCGCCGATGCGGTCGTCGAGCGACTTGCTGACCAGGCGGCCGTTGAGCAGCTCGACGATCGGCGCGGCGATGACGCCGGCGTCGCCGGCGGCCACGTGCCGCAGCGCGTCGGCCCGGTCGCGGGCGCCGATGTCGACCCACAGGTCGGTGAGCTTGACGGGCTTGGCCTTGTCGGCCTCGTCGAGCAGGTGCGCGGGCTTGCGGCCGACGACGCCGACGACGTCGCCCTGCCGCCCCATGAAGGTGATGCGCTGGCCGATGAGCTGCACGGGGTCCCAGCCGCCGAGGCCGGTGACGTAGAGGAAGCCCTCGTCGTCGACGTGGGTGACGAGCAGGCCGATCTCGTCGACGTGCCCGGCGATGAGCACGTGCGGGCGGGCACCCGGCCGGACGGTGGCGTACACCGAGCCGTAGGCGTCGACGTCGATGGCGTCGGCGAAGCCGCGGGCGGCGTCGGCGAACACCCGTGCGGGGCGGGCCTCGAAGCCGGTGGGGCCGGTGGCGGTGAGCAGCGCGTCGAGCAGGTCGCGGTCGATGGGCATGGGGTCAGCGTACCGCCGCGTTCTGGTGATGGGCGCGCACCGTCGTGGGGCTGCTCACGGGGCGAGGCCCGTGAAGCGCCCTGACGTGGGTTGTAGGTCCCGTCCGCGCGAACGTACGATACTTGCATGTTCCCCACATCGACGGGGGCGCTCGCGGGTTGGCCGCGACCCATCGCGTTGGTTGCGATCGCCTTCGTTCTGATGGTCCCGCTGACGGCTTGCAGCGTCCCGCTGGTGCCGCGCGCGCTCGAGGTCGGTGACGCGCTCGGCATCGACGGCGCCCAGCTCGTCGGGATCTCGTCCCTGGACGTTCCGGTGTCGCATCGCTGGCGGTTCCGCGTCGAGCCGCCGCGCCTGTGGTTCGTCGATCCCCGCGACGCGGTCGCGGTGTCGGTCCGGGCCGGGCTGCGGACGCTGGACGTGTTCACGTGCTTCGCGCACGACGTCGCTACCCACGCTTTGCCTCCGGCCTTGCTCGTGGATGGCGTGCGCTGGGCGATCCAGATCGGCTTCGACGACGCGTCGGCCTTCAAGATCGCGATCGAGGCGAACCCCGAGATCGTTCTCCTGGCCGATGACGTGCGCGAGCCGAGCGGTGCGGTGCGGTACCGACCGGCCGACGTCGAGGCGGCCAGGCGGGCGTTGAGCTTCGCTGCATCGGTGGACGAGTTTCCGGACGCCCAGCAGTGGCTCGACCGGATCGCGCCGGGTGCGCCGATCGACGTGCGGGTTCACGTGACCCTGAACGTGGCCGAGCAGGCCGACCTCGACGGCTGCACGATCATGGTCGCGGAGCTGAGTTCCGAGGGAGCGACGGTGTGGATGGTGGCGGGTCGCCGGTGAACGACGGTGGCGGCCGTGCCACACCCGTGAGGAGGCGCTGATGAGGGTTCGTTGGATGCCGTACGTGCTGATCGCCTTGGTGTCGTTGTGGGGTTGCGGAGGTCCGCCCGCGGACGGTGGGGGGGACGACGACGGGGTGGCCGGGTACATGACGCCCGTGGAGGCCGCCGAGCACCTGGAATCGCTCGGCAACGACGCCGTCGCCATCGGCAACGGCCTGATCAACGGGGCGCTGGGCACGCTGATGAGGACCGTCCCGGACCCGTACGCGGTCGACGAGTCGCTGCCGTACCTGGGCCTGGCGCCGGTGCTCGGTCTGGCGCCGCGCATGCGTCTGCCTGGCGAGACGACCTGGAGTCTCGCCGTCGGCAACTGGAGCCACGACGAGATGACCGGTCGGTGGCGCTACGAGTCCGGTGCCGCCGACGTGCTGAACGTTCGCTGGCGCGCTCTGTCCGATGCGGCGACCGAGAACTCGTTGTCGGTGACCTGGGCGGCGACGACCACCATCACGCTCGCCGATGGCAGTTCCCTGTCGGCGCCGACGGTCGCCGAGGTCGTGGCGCACGAAGGCAGCCGTCAGATCGTCGACCTGACGCTGACGCAAGATTGGCGCGCGACTTCCTGCGGTGCTCACGAGGCGCAGCGCATCGCGATCGCTGGTAGCGCCGGCGACGGTGCCGCCGGGGTGACCTTCCGGGACCTGGCCGTCGCGTGGTCCAGCGATGACACGTGGGCGTTGACCGGCGGCGCGGACCTCCGCTCGGGGTCGTTGACGGTGGCCGTCGATGTCGACACGACGGTGTCCGGAACCCTCATGCGCGAGGAGACCGACTGCACGATCACCGGCGCCGCCATCGACGAGATCGACGTCGGGCTGTCCGTCACCACCCCGGTTCGCGACGCGAGCCTGACCGGCAAGGTCGCCCTCGTCGAGGTGAGCGGCGGGGTGCAGGTGCAGGTCAGCGCTGGCCGCTTCACGGTCGGCAACCGCAGGGTCGACATCGGCGGCGTGGTGCCCCCCGGCACCGAGGATCCGACCACGACGATCGCCCTGACGTTCGCCGAGGGTGAGGTGTCGACGCTGCGCCAGTTCCTGGACCGGTTCGGTCTGCTCGACTGATCGCACCCGTGCCCGCGGCGTGCCCCCAGCGCGGGGTCCGTCGATCATTCACCCACCAGCGCCCGCGCCCACGCGCGGGCGCGGTCGGTCTCGCCCTCGCGCAGCGGGCCCTGCTTGTCCTCGACGATGAAGCCGGTGGCCGGGCCGGCGACCTCGCCGCCGGCGCGCGCGAGCGCCTTCTCGATCGGCTCGGCGGCGTAGCCGAACAGGCGCACCATGAACGTCAGGAAGCGGTTGCCCACCTTCTCGACGTCGACGCGCGTGTCGAAGGCGGCGACGCGCACGCCGTCGAGCTTGCCCGGGGGGAGCGTCCTCAGCCACGCCTGGGTGCCCGGGCTGGGGCGGAAGGCGCGCGTGGCGGAGCCCACCACCAGCAGCTGGACGCCGTCGAGGTGGTGCTTCTCGAGCTCCGAGACGCGCAGCGCGCGGGCGTGGCCGCCGGCCTCCAGGGCCTCGGCGATGGCGCGCGCCACCACCTCCGTGTTGCCGAAGAACGACTCGAACACGACGAGCGAGGTCATCGCCGGCGGCCGCTCAGGCGTTCGGCCGGCGCCAGAAGAGCAGGGCCGCGCCGGCGGCGATCAGCAGCACGGGCACCAGCCAGCCGCCGAGCACGGGGCTGCGGCCGCCGAGCCCGATGACGAACTCGAAGAAGACGCCGAAGCCGGCGAACAGCGCCAGGCCGACCATGACCGTGCGCGCGCCGTCGGTGATCTCCTTCTCCTTCTCGGCGAGGCTGCCGTAGAGCCAGGTGCCGACGCCGACCGCGGCGACGATGAGGCCCCAGGCGTACGCCCAGGTGTCGAAGCGGCCGGTGGCGTTCTGGATGAGCAGGATCAGGCCGACCATGGTGACGATGCTGCCGGGCACGGCCAGGCCCGCCGACGAGCGCCCGCCGAGGAACGCCCACGCGAGCAGCGCGATTCCGGGCGCCATGACGAAGAGCGGCCACAGCGCCGCGCCCAGGTCGACGAAGCGGCCGAGCAGGAAGATGGCCCCGAGGGCGATGAGGACGATGCCGACGCCACGCTGACGGTTCATGCGGACCTCCCTGCGGAGCGCGGAGCCTTGCGGGCCGCGGTCCGCCAGTTCCCATCATGGACCCTGGGCGGTGGGAGGGGTGGGTGCATGCGAGGCGTGGATGCTGCAACCTTGCAAATCGAAAGGCAGGCTTGCGATCTGCAAGGGTGCGAGCCTGGGCGGGAGGTCCTCGGCGGCGGTCGACCGCCGCTCCGGGCGGTAGTCTCGCCTCATGGACGGCAACGCAGACGCGACGCTGGATCGCCTCGCCCAGCTCCTGGCGGGGGAGGGTGACGTGGTGCTGGCGATCGCCTTCGGTTCGCTGGTCGCGGGTAGTGCCGATTCCGGCAGTGACGTCGACGTGGGCGTGTGGACCGACCCCGCGCTCGACCACGAGCGAAAGCGCGACCTGACGCGCGCGATCGCCCTGGCGACCGGACGGCCGGTCGACCTCGTCGACCTTCGCTCTGCCGGCGTGGCGCTGCGGCGCGAGATCTTCTGCCGCGGACGGAAGCTGGTCGACCGCGACCCGTCGCTGCGTGCGCACCTCATCGTCCGCATGTTGGGTGACGTCGAGGACTTCTTGCCCTACGTCGAGCGGATTCACCGGGAACGGCGCGAACGATGGACGCGGTGATCGTGGCCGCCAGGCTCGCGTCGTTGTGGTGGTGTGCGCGGACGTAGCCGGCCCGTCAGCCGCTGGGTCGCAGCCGCCGTGCCAGGTGCGCCACCGCCGCCCGGGCGTGCGGCAGGCCGTTCTCGATGAAGACGTCGCTGGTGCGGTCGCCCATGCCGGCGGAGCCGATGGCGTAGAGGCCGGGGACGGTCGTCTCGCGCGTCTCCGGGTCGACGGTGGCCACCGCCGTGTCCGGGTCGACCTCCGCGCCCGCCGCGAGCAGCAGCGCGGGGTCGGCGCGGTAGCCGAGCAGGAGCAGGACGCGGTCGGCGGGGAGTTCGAGGCGCTCCGCGGGCGCGCCCGGCGGCGTGCGCTCCACGACGACGCGGTCGGGCGTGATCTCGGCGACGCGGGCGTGGAAGACGGCGCGGATGGAGTTCTCCTTGACGCGGTTCTCCAGGTTGGGCCGGATCCAGTACTTG
>JAHYJQ010000132.1 GCA_019429025.1 Trueperaceae bacterium
CCCCGCGGGCGCGCGCTCAGCCGCGCGCCCGCAGGGCGTGCGCCCGAAGGGCGCCGGCCAGCGCCTCCGCGACATGGCGGGGGCGCCTGCCGATGGCGTCCGCCAGCTGGTGCCGGCAGCTGAAGCCGCACGCGACCACCTCGCCGGCGTGCGCGCGCACCGCGGGGAAGAGCCGCTGCTCGCCGATGGCCAGCGACAGCTCGTGGTGGGTGTAGCCGAAGCTGCCCGCCATGCCGCAGCAGCCGGCGTCGAGCTCGCGCACGTCGCGCGACGCCCAGCCGAGCACCGACCGCGTGGCCGCGGTGCCGAGGACGGCCTTCTGCTGGCAGTGTCCGTGCAGCAGCACGGGCTCGTCGCTCGGCTCGAACAGCGCCTCGGGTCGTAGTCCGCCGTCGCTCCAGAGCTTCGCCAGCCACGCCTCCAGCGGGCGGACGTGACGCGCCAGCGCGTCCGTCGCGGGTCCGGGAACGAGCGACGGGTAGTCGTCGGTGAAGGCGGAGACGCACGAGGGTTCGAGCCCCAGGACGGGGACGCCGCGCTCGACGTAGGGCGTCAGCGCCGCCACGTTGGCCGCCGCCTGCGCCTTCGCCTCGCGCAGCAGCCCCTTGGAGATCAGCGGCCGGCCGCAGCAGCGGTAGGGGACCAGCTCGACGCGCGCGCCGACGGCCTCGAGCACCGCCACCGCGGCGTGCGCCGGCGCCGTGTCGTGGAAGTTGCTCCAGGTGTCGACGAACAGCGCCACGGTGGGCGCAGCGCTCGTCGCGGAGGGCGCGCGGGCCGCCGTGCCGGTGGGCGGCGTCGCGGTGCCCGGGGCGCCCGCGCGCGCACGGAACGCGCGGTCGAACCGCCGCGGCGCGTACGCCGGCAGCGTCCGGCGCCGGTCGATGCCGATCGTCTTCTCCGTCAGCCAGCGGACCGGCGCCAACGGCAGCAGCGCGTTGAGCAGCGGCGCGAACGACTGCGCCAGCGGCGCCAGCTTGGCCGCGCCGCCCTGGGCGCGGGCCGCCAGCGGCGTGCCGTGCGCGTCGTAGTACGCCTGCAGGAACTCCGCCTTGAGCTTGCCGACGTCGACGCGCGAGGGGCACTCGGCCTTGCAGGCCTTGCACTCGAGGCAGAGGTCGAGGACGTCGTGGACCTCGCGGGACGTCAGGCCGCCGGGCAGCCCGCCATTGATCGCCTCGCGCAGCGCGTTGGCGCGCCCGCGCGTGCTGTGGGCCTCGTCGCGGGTCGCCATGTACGAGGGGCACATCGTGCCAACGCCCTCCTTACGGCAGGCGCCCACGCCGGTGCAGGCCTCGGCCGCGCCGAGGAAGCCCTCCGGCCCGAAATCGAACACGGTGGGAACGTCGACCGCCGGGTAGCCGACCCCGTAGCGCAGATGGCCGGTCATCGCGGGCGCGTCGACGATCTTGCCGGGGTTCCACACGTTCTCCGGGTCGAACGCCCGCTTCACGTCGACGAACGCCTGGTACACCGTCTCGCCGAAGGCCTCGCGGATCTTCTCGCTGCGGATCAGGCCGTCGCCGTGCTCGCCCGACCACGACCCGCCGTAGCGTTGCACCAGCGCGAACGTCTCGTCGGCGATGGCGCGGTAGGCGGCGACGCCCGCGGCGCTCTTGAGGTCGAGCAGCGGCCGGACGTGCAGGACGCCCACCGACGCGTGGCCGTAGAGAACGGCCCGGGCGCCGTGGCGGTGGCAGATCTCGAGCACCTGCGGCACGTAGGCGGCGAGGTGCTCGATCGGGATGGCCGCGTCCTCGATGAACGGCGTCGGCTTGGCGGCGCCGGGGACGGTGGCGTAGATCCCCAGGCCCTGCTTGCGGAACTCGATGACCTCGCGCTGGGCGGCGGCGTCGGTCGCCAGGTAGGTGGCGTAGGCGCGTCCGCCGGCGGCCGGGTCGGCGGCCAGGGCCTCGAGGTGGGCCGCGAGCTCGGCGTCGTCGTCGCCGTCGAACTCCACGCTGAGGACCGCCGCCGGGTCGCCGCGCACCCAGCCGATGTGCGGGGAGAGCGCCGGGTTGCCGGCGGCGAGCTCGAACATGTCGCGGTCGATCAGCTCGACGGCGCTCGGGCCGTGCGCCACGATGGCGGGCACCGCCTCGAGCGCCGCGACCAGCGCGTCGAAGTGCAGCAGCGCGAGCACCCGTCGGCGCGGCACGGGGTGCAGCGCCAGCGTGACGTCGAGGATCGCGGCCAGCGTGCCCTCGCTGCCGCACACGAGCTTGGCCAGGTTGAACGGGCGCCCCGGCAGCAGCTCGTCGAGGTGGTACCCCGCCACGCGCCGCATCACCTTGGGGGTGCGCGCGCGGATCTCCGCCTCGTGCTCATGGACGATGCGGTGGACGGTGCGGTAGGCCTCGCCCTCGACGCCCCCCGAGCGGCGCTTGCGCTCGAGCTCCACGCCGCCCATGGCGCGCAGCTCGGTGACCGTGCCGTCGGCCAGCAGGACCGTCATGGCGATCACCTGGTCGACCGTCTTGCCGTACTTGATCGAGCGGGTGCCGGCGCTGTCGTTGGCGACCATGCCGCCGATCGCGGCGCGGTCGCTGGTGCTGACGTCCGGCGTGAACTGCAGGCCGAGCGGCGCGAGGCGGGCGTTGAGCTGGTCGCGCACCACGCCGGGTTGCACGCGCACGACGCGCTCCTCGGCGTCGATCTCCAGGATGTCGGTCAGGTGCCGGGTGGTGTCGACGACGATCGCCTCGCCCACCGTCTGGCCGGCGAGCGACGTGCCGCCGCCGCGCATGAGGATGGGCGCGCCGTGCGCGCGCGCGACGGCGAGCGTGGCGCGCAGGTCGTCGGCGTGCTGGGGGAAGACCACGCCGTGCGGGGCGATGCGGTACGGGCTGGCGTCGGTGGCGTAGAGCGAGCGCGTGACCGGGTCGAAGCGCACCTCGCCCGCCAGGCTCGCGCGCAGGTCGCGCTCGAGGGCGGCGCGCAGGACGGCCGCGTCCGGCCGCCGCGAGTCCGACCCCGGTGTGCCGGGCATCGGTGCGCGGGGTCGGTGGCGCGCTGGGTCCGCGGGCATGCGCCAGTATGCCACGCGTCTCCGGTGGCGCCTCAGTCGGTCGGCAGGTCGGCGAGCACGATCGCGACGCGCTCGAAGCCGGCGTCGTCCAGCCGACGGTACGCCTCGAGCAGCGTCTGCAGCAGGTAGCGTCGCACCAGGCCCGCGCGGAGGCTGGCCGAGGCGTACGGCTCGACCTTGAGGCCCTTGACGGCGCGGCCCGCCGCGTCGATCAGCCCGAGCTCGCGTAGGACGACGTCGGTTCGCTCCGCCAGCAGTGCGGTCATGGGCGGGCGTTGGCCGCGGGCCCGCGCGACCCACGCCGCGCGCACGTCGGTCACCGTCGGCCACGCGTTCGCCTCCCGCGCGAGCGCGGCCTCGTCGGCGGTGCCGAGATGGACCCGCGCCGGTCCACCGGCCGCGAGCGCCGCGCGCAGCTCGGCCAGCGGATCGGGGGCGGTCGGGTCGATGCCGACGCCCGCAGCGCCCGCCGCCGAGCACCGGAGCACCCGGTGCGCCTCGCCGCCGAGCCGTTCCAGCTCGTCGCCCAGGGTCAGGGCCTCGGCCGGTCGCAGCGCGAGGGCCTGGAACTCGATGGTGGTGCGTCCGTTCCACGCGTTCTCGCTGAGCTCCGCCACGACGTCGACGGGTTCGCCGGTCGCCAGCGTCGCGGCCAGCGGCCCCAGGCGGAACGCGATCCCCTTGGTCTCGGGCGCGCCGTTCGCCCCCAGCCGCAGCTGGAGGTGGGCGCCGTCGGCGCCCACGGCGCGGGTCGACGCGAGCGGCGCGCGGATGAGGAAGGCGGGCGCCCGGTGGCCCTCGCCGTAGGGCTCGAGCTCGTGGGTCGCCGCGAAGAGGTCGGCCTCGACGGCCTCGAGGGGGAGGAGCGCGTCGGCCACCACCGTGGGCACGGGGGTGGGGTGCGCGGCCGCGAAGGCGTGGATGCTCGCGCGGAAGGCGTCGAAGCGCTCCATGTCGAGGGCGAAGCCCGCCGCCGCCTCGTGCCCGCCCCAACGGCGCAGGTGTGCGGCCGCCGCGGCGAGGCCGCCGACGGCGCTGATCCCGGGCGTGGAGCGGACGCTGCCCTTGCCGCCGGCCACGATGAACACGGGGCGGTAGAAGCGCTCGACGAGCGCGCTGGCGACGAGGCCCATGACGCCGGGGTGCCAGGTGTCGTCGGCGATGACGATCGCCGGCGCCTCCGGATCGACCTTCGGCAGCGCGCTCTCGAGCATGGCGTCCTGGATGCGACGCCGCTCGCGGTTGTGGTCGTCGAGCCGTGTGGCGATCGCGAGCGCGCGCTGCTCGTCGGCGACGGTCAGGAGTTCGAGGGCCAGGTCCGCCTCGCCGAGGCGTCCCGCGGCGTTGAGCCGCGGTGCCAGGCCGAAGGCCACGTCCCTGGCGGTCGGCGCCTGCCGCAGCCGCGCCAGCGCCAGCGTCGCCCGCACGCCCGGCCAGGCCGAGTCCGCGAGGCGCTCGAGCCCGAGCCTGACGAGCGCTCGGTTCTCGCCGAGCAGGGGCGCGACGTCAGCGATCGTCCCGATGGTCGCGAGGTCGGCGAACTCGACCGGGTCGGGGAACCCCAGACGGCGATGCACCGACCAGAGCAGGTGGTACGCGACGCCGGCGCCGGTGAGCTCGGGCAGCCCCTTGCGGGCCAGCGGCGAGCGCTTCGGGTGGACGACGAGCGCGTCGGGCTGGCGCTCGCCCGGCGTGTGGTGATCGCTGACGATCACCTCGACGCCGGCCGCCTGCAGCGCGGCGATCTCGGCGAGGTTGGTGATGCCGCAGTCGACGGTGACGAGCAGGTCGCTCGCGGCCGCGTGCTCCGCCACGCGGTCGGGGTGGATGCCGTAGCCGTCGCGGATCCGGTGGGGGATGAAGGGCGTGACGTCGGCACCCAGGGCGCGCAGGCCCAGCGTGAGCACGGCGGTGCCGCAGATGCCGTCGGCGTCGTAGTCGCCGTGAATCCGGATGCGCCGTCCGCGTTCGATGGCGTCGATGAGCCGATCGGCGGCGGCCGGCAGGTCGGGGATGGGGCTCGGGGCCAGCGCGGGATCGAGGTGCTCGGCGACGTCGTCGCGCAGCCCGCGGGCCCACAGGACCGCCGCCAACTGCGGGTGCACGCGCAGGGCCGCCGAGAGCCGTGCCACGGCCGCCGGCGGCGCGGGCTCCCGCACGCGCCACCGCTGGGCGACGCGCGGGTCGGGTGCGGCGCGGTTGGTGGCGGGCGGGGCGCCCGCCGTCGCTCTCACAGGTAGTCGGTCGGGTCGTCGCCGGGTCGCAGACCACCCGAGGCGCGGTCGGGGATGATCGGGTCGCTGGGCTCGGACCGCCGAGCGCGGGCGAGGTCGGTGCTCAGGGCGTCGCGCTCGGCCTGGGTGGCCGCGACCTTGCGCTCGAGGCGCCAGTTGCGTAGGCGGCCGGGCAGCCAGCCGATCAGCCAGGCCACGACCCCGACGACCGCGACCAGGAGCGAGGGAGGCACCGGCCCGACCAGCGGCATCTCGACCGGATCGGGGTTGGCGTTGTGGAAGAGCAGGACGTAGATCGCCACGAGGACGAGGGCGATCACCTGGGCGATGCGCAGCGCTTTCACGACGTACCTCCGAAGGCAAGTCTAGCCCGGTCGCTTGGGTACACTGGCGTCTTATGAACGCCGCCGCCCCTGCCCCAGCCCCCGCGATCGACCGGCCCGAACGGCCGGCGCGTCCCCCGAAGGTGCTGGCGGCGATGTCGGGCGGCGTGGACTCGTCGGTGGCGACGGCGCTGCTCGCCGAGCAGGGCTTCGACGTCGTCGGTTCGATGCTGCGCTTCTGGCCCGACGACCGCCCCGCCGGCGCGTTCGACGTCTGCTGCAGCCCGGACGCGGCCTTCGACGCCCGGCGCATCGCCGATCGGCTCGAGGTGCCCTTCTACCTGGTCGACGCCCGCGAAGACTTCGAGCGCGTGGTGGTCGACCCGTTCGTGCCCGCCTACCAGCGCGGCGAGACCCCGAACCCCTGCGTGTGGTGCAACCGCGACATCAAGTTCGGGGCTTTCGTGGAGCGCGCGCGGAAGCTGGGCTGTGAGTTCCTGGCCACCGGTCACTTCGTGCGCCGCGTCGACGGCGAGCGCGGCGTGGAGTTGCACCGCGGCGTCGACGATGACAAGGACCAGACCTACTTTCTGTGGGCGCTGCCGCGCCGGGTGCTGCCGTACCTGCTGTTCCCCCTCGGCGATCTGACGAAGGCCGAGGTGCGCCAGCAGGCGGTGGCGCGCGGCCTGTCGGTCGCCTGGAAGCCGTCGTCGAACGGGCTGTGCTTCGTGACGGGCACCGTGCGCGAGCACCTCGCCGAGCGCCTCGACGAGCGGCCCGGCCCGGTGGTCGACGTCTCGCAGGGCGGCGCCGTCGTCGGCGAGCACCGCGGCGTGGCGTTCTACACGATCGGCCAGAAGCGTGGTCTGGGCCTGTGGAAGTCGCACCTGCCGCGCTTCGTCATCGAGCTGGACGCGGCGAGCAACACCGTCGTGGTCGGGCCCCGCGAGGCCTGCAGCTGGTCGGCGCTGGTCGCCGAGCGCGCCAACTGGTTGCTCGATCCCGGTGACCTGCCGGGCCGGGTGCTCGCCCAGGTGCGCTACCGCCAGGCGCCGGAGCCGGCGACCCTGGAGGTCGTCGACGAGGCGCGCTTCGTGCTCCGCTTCGACGACCCGCAGTTCGCCGTGGCCGTCGGTCAGTCCGCCGTCGTGTACGACGGCGAGCGCCTGCTGGGCGGCGGCGTGATCGCCGAGCGCAGCGGGCGGGGCGTCGCGCTAGACTGACGCCGGAGGTGGTTGCGCCGTGACCACGATCGTCGTTCTCGTCATCCTGGCCGCCCTGGTCCTGTGGGGCATCAACGTCTACAACCGCATCATCACGCTCGAGAACCGCTACCAGAACGCCTGGAGCCAGATCGACGTGCAGCTCAAGCGCCGCACCGACCTGGTCCCCAACCTGGTCGAGACGGTCAAGGGCTACGCCGCCCACGAGAAGGAGGTCTTCGACAACGTCGGCAAGGCGCGCGCCGCCATGACCGCGGCGAAGTCGGTCGACGAGTCCGCCGAGGCCGCCAACATGATGACCGCGGCCCTGGGTCGTCTGTTCGCGATCTCCGAGGCCTACCCCGAGCTCAAGGCGAACCAGAACTTCATGATGCTGCAGGAGGAGCTCGCGGGCATCGAGAACAAGATCGCCTACGCGCGGCAGTTCTACAACGACGCCGTGCTGCAGTTCAACACGGTCATCACGACGATTCCGGGCAACTTCTTCGCCGGCCCGATGGCGAAGACCAAGCACGTGTACCTCGAGGTCCCCGAGGCCGACAAGGAGCTGCCGCAGGTCTCCTTCGGCGCCACCCCGGCCTGATCGTCGCGTGGTGGAGGTCGCGTGACCACCGCCCCGGCCGACCGGCCGCGCCTCCCCGACGCGATCACCGACCCGCTCAGCGGGCGGCGGATCAGCCTGCTGGACTGGCAGGCCGCCAACCGGCGGGCGTCGTGGCTGTTGGCGGGCTTCATGGTGCTGCTGTTGGGGTCGATCGGCTACCTGGTGGCGCTGGCCTTCGATCCGGGCGCCGCGTGGACGTTCATCGTCATCGCCGCGGTGCTGGCGATCGGCCAGAGCCTGGCCGCCTATTGGTTCTCCGACCGGCTGGCGCTGGCAGTGTCCGGCGCGCGCCCCGCCAACAAGGACGAGCACCGCTACCTGGTGAACGTCACCGAGGCCGTCGCCATCGGCGCGGGCGTGCCGATGCCGAAGATCTACGTCATCGACAACCCCGCGCCCAATGCCTTCGCCACCGGCCGTGACCCCCGTCACGGGGCCATCGCGGTCACGACCGGTCTCATGTCGCTCCTGGATCGCCAGGAGCTCGAGGGCGTGGTCGCGCACGAGATGGCGCACGTCAAGAACTACGACATCCGCTTCGCCTCGATGCTGGCGGCGACCGTCGGCGCGATCGTGCTGCTGCGCGACGTCATCCTCCGCGGTCTGCGCTTCGGCGGGCGCTCGCGGCGCTCGTCCTCCTCCGGTGGCGGGAGGGGGCAGGCGATCGCGATGGTGCTGCTGATCGTGCTGCTCATCCTGGCCCCGATCCTGGCGACGCTCGTGCGCCTGGCCGTCAGCCGGCGGCGGGAGTACCTGGCGGACGCGACGGGCGCCTACATCACCCGCAACCCGGACGGCCTGGCGAGCGCGCTCGCGAAGCTGCGCGACTACCGCGGCACGCCGATGCAGGTGAGCGAGGGCGTGCAGCACATGTACTTCACGAACCCGGTGGCGAAGCTCAATGCGCTCTCGTGGCTGGCGACGCATCCGCCGATCGACGACCGGATCTCGCGCCTGCGGAGGATGTAGGGGTCCGGCAGGGCAGGGGCGGGGGCGGCAGGGCAGTGGCCGGGTCGGGGGGG
>JAHYJQ010000133.1 GCA_019429025.1 Trueperaceae bacterium
GAGGCGCTGGCCAGCGGCGAGGCGCCCCCCGCGCTCGCACGCGTGGGCGCGATCCGCTGGGCGCCCGCGCCCACGGTGGTCGTGGCGGCGGCGGCCGCCGTGCTCCTCGGGGGCCTCTTGGGCTTCGTGTCGTTCCGGTCGTCGGCGCGAGCCGGCAAGACGGTGAGCGGGCGCGGCCGGCGCGAGGCCGGGGCCCGCCGGGGAGCCGCACCGCTGGCGGTCTTCCCGCTTCCGCGCAGGGACCGCGATCCGGCGTCGTTCCAGGCGGCCGATCGACTCCGCGTGCGGGTGTTGGCGCTGACCGCCCACGCTCGCCCACGCGTGGTGCTGGTCAGCGGCACCGGCGATGCCGCGGGCGCGGTCGACGCCGCCAGCCTGTTGGCGGAGGAGCTCGCGTACCACGGGGCGCGGACGCTGCTCGTCGACGGCGTGATCTACGCGCCGGCACTCGCGTCGCGCTACGGGGTGCCGGAGCCGACCGACGTCGCCGGTGCCGGCCCGCGGGCCGCGACCACGCTCGAGTGGCTGCAGCATCCCGCCGGGTCGCACCACCTGGTGACCATCGACGTCTCCGACGGGCGTTCGCTCGACCTGGTGCCGCAGTTCCGGCCGGCCCGCCCCGCGCCCGGGACCGCGCCCGCGCTGTTCGCCGGTTTCGGCGAGGCGCTGGAGCGGTGGGCGGCGTACGACGCCATCGTGGTCCATGCGCCGCCGCTGGAGGCGGTCGAGGACGGCCGGCTGCTGGCTCGCTTCGCGACGGGGGTCCTGCTGGTCACGGGTCGCGGCGGGCTCGAGCGCCGCTCGGAGAAGCGGTTGGCGCGGATCGTCCGTGAGGCGGGTTCGCTGCTCCTCGGGACGGTCGAGGTCGCGCAAGACGGTTCGGGCGCCGACCATGGCCCTACCGCGGCTCCCGAGCGGCGCGCCGGACGCGCGGTCGCGCCGGCGGAGACGGATGGCACCCGGGGGGTCGCGCCCGGCCGCGCCGGCGGCTGACGGGGCGGCCCGGGTCAGTACCTCAGCGTCAGCGTCACCCGCCCGTGCCCCTCGAGCGCACCGTCCTCGACGAACACGACGTCGCCCTGCTTCGCCAGCACCAGCTCGATGAGGTCGTCGACGGCGTCGGCCATGTTGGCGCTCGGGTCGTCCGCGGCGACGAGGTGCAACTGGCCGGCGGCCTCGTCGAGGCGCGCGGCCTGGTGGTAGTCCTGCTCGACGAGCAGCAGTTCGCCGCGACCCTCTTGCGCCCGGCGCCAGGCCTCGCCCAGCCCCGAGGCGAAGCGCTGCGCCCCGATGGCGGCATCGAGTGCGTCGAGCGCCCGCCGGCGCCTGACCGCCAGCGCGTCCGCTACCGCCGGCCACACCAGCTTGCCGAGCTCGTGCGGCGGGGTCTTGTCGTGGTTGCCCGTCACGCTGGCGACGATGTCCTTGTGGTCCGTGACGCTCTGGTAGTACGCCAGCCAGCGCTCGACGCCGACGACGCAGATCGGCAGCGGGTCGGCCTTGGTGAAGGCCGCGAGCGCCTGGTCGACGCGCCGGAAGAACTGCCGGTGGTACTCGGCCTCGATCTTCGACTTGTCGGTCATGTCGGGCAGCGCCTGGCTGCCGCCGGGGCCGGTGTGCTCCAGCGGGAAGCCACCGCCCCGCACCTCGACGAGCGTGTCGCGCACGCCCTCGAACAGCTTCGTGGGCTGTTCGGAGAGGGCCAGCACCCAGTAGCGCGGCGAGCGGTTCATCGCGAACACCAGGTCGCGGGTGGCGAAGGTGTCGTCGATGACGACGCGGGGCTTGAGTGGCACGGGGAGGAGGTAGACACCCGCGTGCGCGTCGCTCACGAAGATCGCCATGCCGTCGAGGGTGTGGCGCAGGTCGATCGCGGCCACCTGCGCCTCGAGCTTGCGGATCGTCGGCGCGGCGTCGCGCTTGCCGAGCAGCTCGACCAGCCGATCGGTCGCCTCGGTGAGGAGGTTCTTGAGCAGGATGGGGTCGCGCTTGTTGTCGGGCGACGTGCGGTGCGTCGGGAGCAGGATGCTCACGGACGGGTGGCTGCGGTGGCGCTGGAGGGCCATGACGTCCTGACGGTTCATGGATGTCGGCTCCTTTCGGGGAGCGGGACGGTGTCGCTACGCCTCAAGGGTAGCAGGCCGCCGGAGACCGGTCCGCTGCGACGGAACACGGTCCGGCTCAGGCGACGGAGGCCGTCGCCCGCGCCAACCGCTCGGCGCCCTCGTCGATGAGGTTCGCCGTGACGTTGAGCATCGGGGCGATGCGCAGCACGTTGCCCCAGCGGCCGCCCTTGCCGATGAGCAGCCCCTCGTCGCGGGCGGCGTTCAGCAGGGCGTTGGCGCGGGCCGGATCGGGCTCGGCGGTGCCGGGGACGACGACCTCGACGCCCTGCATGAGCCCCATGCCGCGGACGTCGCCGATGAAGTCGTGCGCCGCCATGAGCACCTCGAGGTGGTCGCGCAGCCGCTGGCCCTGGGCTTCCGCGTTCTCCCACAGCCGGTGCCGCTCGATGTAGTCGATGGTCGCGTAGGCCTGCGTCATCGACACGGGGTTGCCGCCGAAGGTCGACAGCGTCAGCGCCTGCACCGACTCCGCCACCTCGGGCGTCATCACCGTGGCGCCGACGGGCGCGCCGTTGGCGATGCCCTTGGCGAAGGTCATGACGTCGGGCTCCACGCCCCAGTGCTCGATGCCGCACCAGTGCCTGCCGGTGCGGCCCCAGCCGGTCTGGACCTCGTCGATGACGAGGAGGCCGCCGGCCTCGCGCACGAGCGGCTCGATCCGCCGGAAGTAGTCCATCGGCGCCACGGCGAAGCCGCCCACGCCCTGGATCGGTTCGGCCATGAACGCGGCGATCTTGCCGTCGGTGCAGGTGGCGAGGAAGTCGGCGAGGTCGTCGACCAGGAAGTCGAGGTAGGCCTCGTCGGTCATGCCGACCGGCTTGCGGTAGAGGTTGGGGCTGCGCACCTGCTTGATGTGCCCGTCGTAGACGCCGCCCTGCTTCCAGTTGGCGTGCGCCGTCATCGCCATCATCGACGCGCTGCGGCCCGCGTAGGCGTGGCGCAGGGAGACGACGTCGCGGTGGCCGGTGTAGGTGCGGGCGGCCATGATGGCCATCTCGTCGGCCTCGGTGCCGCTGTTGGTGAAGAACGACACCTGGAGCCTGCCCGGGGTGATCGCGGCCAGCTTCTCCGCCACGCGGATCGTGATCTCGTTGAGGTACAGCGTGCTCGTGTGCCCCACCGTGCGCATCTGCCGCACGGTCGCCTCCACCACGTCCGGGTTGGCGTGCCCGACGGAGACGGTCAGGATGCCGCCGAAGAAGTCGAGGTAGCGCTTGCCGTCGAGGTCCCACAGCCAGTCGCCCTCGCCGCGGGCCACCGCGAGCGGACGGTCGCCGTAGTACAGCATGCGGCTCTGGACGGGCAGCAGGACCGCCCGCTGACGCGCGAGCAGCCTGTCCGTGGTCGTGGGGTGCGCCGGGTCGGTGGCGGGCGCCGCGCTAGCGGCGGCGGTGTCGACGGCCATGAACGCCTCCATGCCGCCCGGCCGCTCGCGATCGTGGGCCGCGTCGTGCCGGGGGTCAACCCCGACGATAGCGCGCCGCGGGCGCGCGTACCGCGCCGGTCACCGGTCGCAGCGGCGCGTCCGCCGGCCACGTCGGCGCGACGGGCCGCGGCGCTGGGCGGCCGATGCCGTAGCCCTGGGCATGGGTGATGCCGAGCCCGTCCAGCAGCTGGAGATGGCGGACGTCCTCCACGCCCTCGGCGACCACGATGGCGTAGCGATCGGCCACGCCGCGCAGCGCAGCGGCCGTCGCGGCCCGGGTGGCGGGATCGACGAGCGCAGCCAACACGGAGCGATCCAGCTTGATGCCGTCGACGGGCGCGCGGGCGCGGGCGGACGGCCCGAGGTCGTCGACGGTGAGGTCGTCCAGCAGGACCAGCTCGCAGTTCCTGGCCAGTGACGCGAGCGTGGTCCACAGGCCGGCCACGTCGCGGTAGCGTTGCTCGGTCACCTCGACGATCAAGCGTCCCCGCACGGTCGGCAGGAGGTCGGCGAGCGCCGCCATGGCGGCCGGGTGGACCACCTGCCGGGGGCTGAGGTTGATGCTCAGCCGCGCCTGTGGGTCACCCTGCAGGAGCCGGGCGGCCTGATCGACGGTGAAGCGCGTGAACGTGGGCTGACGGTGCGGACCGAGCCAGTACGGGAGCACCTGCTGCGGCCCGCGGATGGTGCCGTCGGGCAGGTGCCAGCGCAGCAGCGCCTCGTGCCAGCCGGCCAGCCCCTGCTGCAGCGGGACGACCGGTTGGTACTGGAAGCCGAGTTGGTCGAGCTTGGTGGGCGCGCGGCTGGGTTCGGCCATGGGTCCCGTCAAATGGCGCCCGCCCGGGTGGGGCGGGCGCGATTCCCTTCCACGAGCTTCGCAAGATGGCTGCTATGCGTCTCGGCGAACGCTCGGAGGGGCCAGGGGGTCAACCGACGTCGATGTCGCCCGGCTGGCCGGAGCTGCCCGCCAGCCACGTGGTGGGCGCCAACGGATCGGCACCGACGTCGATGTCGCCCGGCTGGCCGGAGCTGCCCGCGATCGTCGTCGGGGTCGGGAAGCCGCCCGCTGCGGCGATCAGGCCCGTCAGAGCGAGGGCGGCGAGGACGGTGCGGAGCGTGCGTGTCAGGGTTCGCATGGGCCACCTCCCGAGATGCCGGAACATAGTCGGCACCCCGCTTCAGACCCGCTTCAGCGGCAGCCGTGGGCGTGCAGCGCAGGTGAAGCGCCCCTGCCCCTAACCTTTTCGAAGCGAAGGAGGTTCCCATGACCCGACAGGAAGCGAGGCGGATCCTCGAGGCGACGACGCCGTTCGAGGTGCGGGGAGGGCAGGTGTGGCTGCGTGACCTCAGGTGGTTGCGCGCCGTCGGGAGCGAACGGTCGGAGGAGGCCGCGGCGGCGGCGCCCGGTGGTACCTGCAGGACGGCCACCTCGGCCGAGGTGGCCCAACCGCCCCTCGGACACCTGCCGAGCGACCGACGGGCGGTAGCGATCGCCTGAAGCCGCGTCGGGTCCCTCGCGGGGCGCGCTATCGTGCCCCCGTGTGGCTGGCGCGCCAACTCGACGCGGTCCTGGACGCCGATCGTCCCGTGCTCCTGCTCGGGGGCGAGGCCCACGGGACGCCGTACCTGCTGGAGGCGCTCCGCGCGCGCCGGCGGACCGCCTGGTGGACGCTGCCCCACGCCACCGCCGGGGACGACGTCGCGCAGGGCAACGCCTTGGCGGAGGCGCTGAACGGCGTCCTGGAAGCGCCGCTCCTGCCTCAGGCGCTGCCCTACCGCGCGCATCTGCAGATGCTCCGGCACCACGCCGCAGACCTCCAACCCCTGTGGTTGGCGGTGACCACCGCGCTCGCGGACGCGCCGGCGTTGAGGGACCTCGCCGGCCTCCACGCCGCCGGCTACGGCGTCGTGATCGACCTGCGCGGCCACGACGCGGCGCCGGACCTGGATGGGGTCTCGGGCTGCCTGCGGTTGGGACCGGACGAACTGCGCCTGTCGCTCGCCGAGGCGGCCCAGGTCGTCCCGGGCGGCCTCGACCACGACCGAGTCGCCGAGGTGTGGCGGGCGACGGGCGGCCGCTTCACCGAGCTGGTGCGGGTGGCACATGCGGCGGTCGGGCTGCCGCCGCTGCACGTCCCGTCTCCCTCGGGTCCCCTGCTCCCCGCCGAACGTGCCGAGCCCGTGCCGACCGCGCTCGCCGTCCGTGCCTTGGCCCGCAAGGGCGCCTGGACCGACGCGCTCGAGCTTGCGGTCCTGGCCGTGCCCGAGCTCGTCGAAGAGCTGCTGCGGTCGGCCGGTCCCGCCTTCCACGAGCGCGGCCTGACGCGCCGGCTGCACCTGCTGCTGTCGGCGTTGCCGCCCACCTACGCGCGTCAGGAGCGGGTGTTGGAGTGGCGGCTGGTCGCGGCGGCGGACGTCGGCGAGCTGCCATCGGTCCTGCCCGACGTCGACGCCCACCTGGCCGCGCATCGCGCGCCGGAGTTGCGGGCGCGGCGCGCCGGTTCGCTGCCGCACGCCGAGGGCTTCGCCCTCGCCGAACAGGCGGTACGGGACCAGCGGACCCCGCTGACGCTGTGGCAGTACGGCCGGCTGCACCCCGACTTCGAGGCGGCCGCCGCGCTGCTCGAGGAGAGCGTGCGGCTGGCCGAGGACTTCGATTCGCCGCACGCCGTCGCGCGCAACGCCGGCGCGCTGGCGGCGAAGCTGGTGCACGTCGGCGACTTCGCCCGCGCCCGCGCATGGGCGCAGTTCGCCCTCGGCGTGTTCGATCAGCACCAACTCCGCGACGGCGCGCGGCGCCTGCGGCTGGTCAACGACCTGGCGTTCGCCCGGCTCCTCACGGGCGACGTGGCTGGGCTGCGGCGCAGCCTCGCGGACACGGCCGCCGCCCTGACGGGCGCCATGCCCGCCGTCGCCGACCTCTACCGCAGCACCTGGGCGGCCGTGGAGCTGGCCGGCGGCGACCCGCAGGCGTCGCTGGACCTGCTGCGACCGCTCGTCGAGGGGGCACCGCGCGCCCGCCGGGCGGCGTTCGCGCAGCAGGCGGTGCGGGCGCTGCTGGACCTCGACCGCGTGGACGATGCCATCCGGGTGGCGGAGGACACGGTCGAGCTGGCCGCCGGCATGGGCGACCACGCCGGGCGCGTCGCGGGTCTCGCCCGTGGCATGGCCCACACGGTCCGCGCCGCGCGCGCCGGCGACGACCCTCACGGTCCCAGCTTCGAGCACGCCCGCGACGACCTGCTCGCCGTCATGACCGCCACCGATCTCGCCGCCGAGCTGCGCCTGCCTGCCGCCTTGTACTACCTCCTCGCCACCGGCGGCGCGGCGCACCACGTGCCGCCCGACCTGGCCCGGATCCTCGCCGGCCTGCACCCGCTGGCGCTGCGCCTGTTCGCGGGCCCGGCCGATCTCTTCGCGCCCATCTGGGACGCCGTCGGCGGCGGCGGGCCCAGGCTCCGCCTGCGCTTCTTCGGCGCGGCGGCGTGCCGCTTGGATGGTGCGGTGGTCGACCTGTCCCCCCGCCTGGCGGAGGTCGCGCTGGCGCTGACGCTGGCGCCCGACGGGGTGTCGCGCGATGGCCTCAACGACTTCCTGACGCCGGACCACCAGCCGCCCTTCACCGGCGGTGGCCTCCGCGGGCTGCTCACGCGCCTGCGCGGCCTGCTGCCGGTCAGCGAGGCGCCCTACCGCTGGACGGTGCCGTTCGCGGCCGACGTCACCGAGGTCCGCGGCATGCTCGCCGAGGGTCGCGTGCGCGAGGCCATCGCGCTGTGGCAGGGCCCCCTGCTGCCCCTCAGCGAGGCGCCCGGCGTGCGCGAGGCGCGGGAGACGCTGGAGGAATCGTTGCGCCAGGCGGCGCTCGTGAGCGGCGACGCCGATGCGCTGTACGAGCTCGCGGACCGTTGGGGCGACGATCTCGCGCTGTGGGAGGCCGCCGCCGAGGCGATGCCTCCCGGTGACCCGCGGCTGGCCCTGGCACTGGCGCGCGTGCGGCGCCTCGCGGCGGAGTACGGCTGACGGCGGGCCGGTTCGTGGTCGCGCCCGTGCGCACGGTGGCGCCCGCGGCCGCGAGCGGCATACCCTGGCGCCATGGACGTTACCGAGAACTTCATCCCCGTCGTCGTCGCCGAGGGCGACGGCATCGGTCCCGAGATCACCCGCGCCAGCTTGCGCATCCTCGACGCCGCCGGCGCACGCATCGACTGGAAACGGGTCGTGCTCGGCCAGGTCGCGTACGAGCGCGGCGTGCCCACCGGTGTGCCGGACGACGCCTGGAGCCTGTTGCGGCGCCACAAGGTGCTCCTCAAGGGCCCCATCACGACGCCGCAGGGCGGCGGCTACAAGAGCGTCAACGTCACCCTGCGCAAGAGCCTCGGGCTGTTCGCCAACGTGCGCGAGACGAAGTCGTACGGCCCCTACGTGCCGACCCGCCACGCCGACATGAACCTCGTCATCGTGCGCGAGAACGAGGAGGACCTCTACGCGGGCATCGAGCACCGCCAGACGCGCGAGGTCACCCAGTCGCTCAAGCTGATCAGCCGTCCCGGCACCGAGCGCATCGTGCGCTTCGCGTTCGCCTACGCCCGCGCCTACGGCCGCCGCAAGGTCACCTGCATGACCAAGGACAACATCATGAAGGCGACCGACGGCCTCTTCCACAAGACGTTCGACGCCGTGTCGGCCGAGTACCCCGACATCGAGGCCGAGCACCTCATCATCGACATCGGCGCGGCGCGGCTCGCCGACACGCCCGAGCGCTTCGACGTCATCGTCACGCTCAACCTCTACGGCGACGTCCTGTCCGACATCGCCTCCCAGATCGCCGGCTCCGTCGGCCTCGGCGGC
>JAHYJQ010000134.1 GCA_019429025.1 Trueperaceae bacterium
GCCTCCCGCCACCGTGCCCTGCGCGACCTTACGCCCAGGAGCGGGAGGCGCGCGATCCACTGCAGCGGGTACGGCGGGCCCACGCGCCAGGCCTCGATCGCGGCGTGGCCGGCCCGCTCGCAGGCCTCCAGATCACCCGACCGCCAGGCGAGCCAAGCCCGCTGGCCATGCGCGGCGCCGACGTACTCGGGCATGCCCAGCTCGCCGGCCGCCCGCAGGCCGTCGGCGGAAAGCGACCGCACCGCGTCCAGGTCGCCGAGCCTGCGATGCACCACGGCCAGGTAGGTGAGGCAACGCACGCGCAGCGTCGCCTTGTGGACGCGCTCGGCGTCCGCCAGGGCGGCCCGCATGTGCGCCTCCGCCTCCTCCAGCGCCCCGTGCCACAGGTTCAGGAACCCCAGCAGGAAGCCGGACCCGGCGATCGCGTCGGCGTCACCGGTGCGCTCGGCCGCGGCATGGCCGCTGCGCATGAGCTCGAGGCAGGCGCTCGACACGGTCTGCCGCTCGCGGGAGAAGTGCATCAGCGCCAGGCCACCGTAGAAGCGGCTGAGCTGCCGCGGGGAGGCGTGGGCGATCGCCAGGTCGCGCACCGCCAGCAGGTCGCGTTCGATCTCGTCCCAGCGGTGCTGCCAGTAGTGGGCGTCGGCCCGTGCCAGCCCGATGTCGATGCGTTCGTGGCGGGCATCATCCCTTGTCTCCACCGTCGGCAACGCCCCCAACGCATCCTCCGCGCGCGCGTACGCCGCCTCGGCCTCGCCGTAGGCGTAGCGCAGCACCCAGGTGTCGCCGATCCGGCGAAACAACCGGGCGCGACCGACCGCGTCCCGCGCTGGCCTCGCCGCCAGCGCGCGGGTGAACGCGTCGCACGCCAGGTCGTGCTTGGCGCGGCGAGCGTCCACCTCGCCCAGGCCCTCCAGCAGGTCGGCCGTCATGCGCGCTCGCCAGTCGGCCAGGGCGGCGGCCGCCGGCAACCCGGTCACCAACTCCAGGCCTCGACGGTAACGGGCGGCGGCCTCCTCGTCGGCGAACCGCCGGCGGGCGACCTCGCCGGCGCGCAGGTACTGCGCGACCGCCCGCTCCGGCAGTCCAGCGCGGTCGTAGTGCAGCGCGACCCGCCCGCACGCCTCGTCCGGCCCATCCACCCGCTGCCCCTCGAGGGCTTCGGCGGCGTAGCGGTGCAGCAGGCGGCGCCGGGTCAGGCTGAGGTCCTCGTAGGCGACCTCGCGCAGCTTGTCGTGCGTGAAGTCGTATTGCCCGGCGCCCTGCTCGCGCACGACGCGGCGTGCCCACAGCTCGTCCAGGGCGCGGACCACGGCGTCCTCCGCGCGCCCGCTCACCCGCACCAGCAGGTCGAGGTCGAACGCCCGGCCGATGACGGCGGCCACCCCGACCAACTCCGCGCTGGTCGCGGACAGCCTCGCCAGGCGCGCGCGGATGACGGTCCGCAGCCGCGGCGGCAGCGCCGGCGCGCCCGCGCTCACTGGCACGACCGGCGTCGAGGTACCCGCCACCAGGCCCGCGCGGAGCAGCTCGATGACGAACAGCGGGTTGCCTTCGCTGTCGGCGTACAGCGCGGCGAGCTCCGCGGGGGCCAGGCCGTGGCACCCGAGGCCGTGCGCCAGCGCGGCCGTCTCCTCGAGGCTCAGGGGCGGCAACTCGGCCTCGAGCAGCGAACCCTCGTCCCGCAGCGCCGCGAGCCACGCGCTCAGCGCGGCGTGGCCGTCGACTTCGTGACCTCGGGCCGTCGCGACGACCAGCAGGCGCGCGTGGGCATCGAAGCGCAGCAGGAAGTGGAGCCACGCGAGCGTATCGGGGTCGCAAGCGTGCAGATCGTCCAGGACGACCAGCAACGGTTGGACCGAGGCGCAAGCGCGCGCGACCGCCTCGAACAGGCGCGCCCGGCGCCAGGTCTCGACCACCGGTGGCGCGCGCTCGCCGTGGAGCTCGGGCAGCAGGATCGCGAGCTCGCTCCGCCAGACGTCCGCCAGCTCGGCGACCGCCGGCCGCATGACGTCGGCGCGCAACAGCGTCGCGACCGGGGCGTACGCCAGGCCGGCCTCCGCCGCGTAGCAGCGGGCGCCGACGACGCTGCCCTCGCCACGCCGCAACCCATGCGCGAACTCCTCGACCAGGCGCGTCTTGCCGATGCCGGCGTCCCCCGCCAGCAGCACCAGCTGCGGCCGGCCCCCGATCGCCCGCCGCCAAGCAGCCCGGAGCAAGTCGAGCTCGCCTTCGCGACCCACCAACGGCGGCGGGGCCGCGGTTCGCGCCGCGGCCCCGGCCGCGCCCTCGCGTCCCGGCAGCGACGCCTCGAGCCGCAGCAGGCGCTCGAGCAGCGCGCGCGTCTCCGGCGTGGGGTCGACGCCCAGCTCGCGGCGGAACAGGGTCGCGCACGTGTGGTAGGCGTGCAATGCCTTGGCCCGCTCGCCGCGGCGCTCGTGGAGCTGCATGAGCAGGCGGTACGGGGCCTCCGCCAGCGGCTCGTGCCGGATCAGCCGTTGGACGGCGTCGATGGCGCCGAGGTCGTCGCGCTGGCGGGCGAGCAGGCCGGCGAGGCGCTCGAGGGCGTGGGCGCAGGCCTGGTGCAGACGGGACCGGTGGGGTTCGACCCAGGCGGCGTACGACTCGGGCAGGAGTTCCCCACGGTAGGCCAGGGCGGCCGACGCCAAAGCGCGCCGCTCGAGCTCGACGTCGTCGGCCTCGCGGGCCACCGTCGCGACGGCCAGCTGGCGCTCGAAGCGCCCCACGTCCGAATCGATGGCGGCCTCGGGGCGCCAGCGCAGGTCCTGGCCCTCCATGACCAGCCAGCGCTCGGCCTCGGGCAACAGGCGGCGGAGCTGGTGCAGCGTCTGGCGCAGGTTGGTGCGGGCCTGCCCCTCGCTCGAGTCGGGCCACAACTGGAACGCCAGGTGCGCGCGCGACAGGGCACCGTGGCGCTCCAGGAGCAGGTAGGCGAGCAGCTCGCGGACGCGCGGAGGACCGACGGGGACCACGTCACCCCCGCGCTCGACCTGCATGCCGCCGAGCAAGCGGACGTGGAACGTGGCCATGGACCCTCCTCCCGGCGGCCCGGCCGAAACGCGGACGTGCCTTCAGCATAACGGCATCCGCCGGCCGCGGGGGCCGGCCGACGAGGCCCCCGCGGTATCCTCCGCCATGCCCCTCCCCTACCTCGACCGCGTGGTCGTCGGCTGCTGGCAACTGGCCGAGGGCCATGGCACGAGCGTCGAGGACGGCGCCACCGTCCTCGAGGCCTACGCCTCCGCCGGCTTCCGGGTCTTCGACGCCGCCGACATCTACACCGGCGTCGAGGTCCTGCTGGGCAACTTCGTCGCGGCCCACGGCCTCGCGGGCGAGGTCCGCGTGCACACCAAGCTGGTGCCCGACCTCGCCGCGTTACCGACGCTGACCGCCGCCGACGTCGCCCGGGCGGTGGACCGCTCGCTCGCGCGCCTGCGCGTCGACGCGCTCGACCTCGTGCAGTTCCACTGGTGGGACCTCGCCGTGCCGGGGTACCTGGAGGCGCTCGACGCCCTCGTCGAGCAGCGCCGCCAGGGCAAGGTACGGGAGATCGGGCTGACGAACTTCGACCGCGCGCGCCTGGCCGAGATCCTCGACCATGGCGTCCCGCTGGCGTCGCTGCAGGCGCAGGTGTCGCTGCTCGACCGGCGCGCGCGCGGGGCCTTCGCGGAGCTCGCGGCGGCGCGCGGCGTCGACCTGCTGGCCTACGGGAGCGTCGCCGGCGGCCTGCTGTCCGACGCCTGGCTGGACCGGCCCGCCCCCGTCGGCACGCCCGAGAACCGGTCGCTCGTCAAGTACCTGCTGGTCGTCGAGGAGTTGGGCGGCTGGGACGCACTGCAGGCGCTGCTGCGCGAGCTGCGCGCGGTCGCCGACGCGCGCGGCAGCGACGTCGCCACGGTGGCGAGCGCCTGGTGCCTGCGCCAGCCGGGCGTCCGCGCCTGCATCGTCGGCGTGCGCTCGCGCCGGCACCTGGCCCGCCACGTCGAGCTGCGCGACGCGCCCCCGCTCTCGGACGCCGAGGTGGCGCGGCTCGAGCGCGCCCGCGCCGCCTTCCCCGAGGTCCCCGGCGAGGTCTACGCGCTCGAGCGCGACCGCGACGGCCGCCACGGCCGGGTGATGAAGTACGGCCTCAACGAGGCGCGAGCGTGACCGGCGGCGACGGCACGTTCCGGCTGTACGACCTGCGCGTGGAGATCGTCGAGGTGGCGCCGGGCCTGGAGGACGTCTGCAACCACCACCTCGGCGACCACTTCACGGTGTCGGGCGAGAACGTCGCCATCCCCGCCGGCCGCACCTTCAGCCTGTACGCGCTGGCCGCCGTGCTGCCGCTGCTGCCGGCCAAGCAACGCGTGACGGACGCGGACGACTGGATGAGCAGCGACGACCTGGTCATGTGCCCCGACCCGCAGTGCCGGGCGGTCATGCGCATCACCCGGACGGGCGTGCGCACGTTCCGGCGCGTCGACGTGACCGCGACGCCGCCGCCCGACGCCGCGCCCTAGGCCCGCCGCCGCGTCAGCCCTGCTCGACCTCGATCGTCACCTTCAGGTTGCCCCGCTTCGTCTCGCCGTGGACGGCGCTGACGCGGAAGCGACCGAGGCCGTCGGCCCACACCTCGTCGCCCGCGGCGGCCTCGGCGCTCTTGCCCACCTGGCGGCCGTTGACGTGGACCCGTCCCGCGGCGATGCCCTTGGCGAACCAGCTGCGCGAGACCCCGAAGGCCTTCGCCCCCAGCGCGTCGACCCGCAGCGACGGCACCACCGCGGCGCGGGTGCGCTCGCGGGCCTGGGCCAGGGCGTGGAGGGGCACCTCGATGCCCGCCTCGCCCGCGGGTCGGACGCGCAGGGCGGCCTCGAGCGCCGCGGCGGTCACGACCGCCGACGCCCCGCGGTCGTCGACCAGCACGTCGCCGACCGCGTCCGCGTCGACGCCGGCGGCGCTCAGGGTCGCGCGCACGGTGCCCTCGTCGCGGGCGCCGGCGAACCACACCGCGGCCAGGCGCGGCCCCGCCTCCGGCACCTCGGGCGGATGGGCGGTGACGACGCGCCGCTCGGCGCCGGGTCGGCCGCCGTCGACGGTCACGCCCACGCCGGCCGCCCGCAGGCGGGCGCTCCAGGCGTCCGCCTCGCGCGGCGGCAGGAAGGGGCTCGACGCGACGCGCCCCCCCGCCGCCGCGGCGGCGAGCTGGTCGGCGTCCGCGGTCGCGCGGCTCATCGCACGTCGACGACGATGATCCCCAGCGCCTCGAGCCGGTCCGCGAAGCCGTCGGCGCCCTCGCCCGCGACGCGGAAGACCAGGTGCCGGCGGCCGTCGGCCGCACCGGCGGTCACGATGGCCTCGACGTTCGACGGCGGCGCCGCGGCCGCGGCCCTCGCCAGCGAGCCGGGGGCGTCGGGCATGTCGACCGTCACGCGCCTGCCGCCCTCGCGCAGGCCGAGGAAGTCGACGAACGCCCGCAGCAGGTCGGTGATCGTCAGGATGCCGACGATGGCGCCCTTGTCGACGACCGGGAGCCCCGACACGCGGTGCTCCTCCATCGTCAGGGCCGCCTGCTCGATGGCCTCGTCGGGACCGATCGTGACGACCGGCGTGCGCATGACGTCCTTGAGCGTCAGCTTGGACAGCAGGTAGTTGAGCTCGTAGATCGACAGCGACGTCGCCTTGGAGGGGGTGGCCTCCTTGAGGTCGCGGTCGGTGACGATGCCCAGGAGCTTGCCGTCCTTGACGACCGGTAGGCGCCGGTAACCGGCCTCGCGCAGCAGCTGCATCGCCTCCATGACGGGGGTGGAGGGCGGGACCGTGTGGGGATCCTTCGTCATCCAATCGCGAACGAGCATGTCTCCTCCTTGGCCGCGGCAGGCCACCGGCTGGCCAGGACCCGTGCGCCGACCCTGGCCGGCCGACGCACGGGCCTTGCACCGCTCGGGTCCCCCGCAATCTACCAGGTCGGCGCCGCGTGCCACCGTCCAGCACGAGCGCGACCGATCCCGAGCCCGGTGGGGCCGTCCGCCGCCCCGTGCCATGATGGTCCCGTGACCGCGACCCTCGATCCGCTCGGTCAACCCTTCCCCGCACCCCACGGCCGTCACCGCTTGGTCGTCCTCGGTTCGACCGGCTCGATCGGCAGCCAGACGCTCGACGTCGCCGAGTGGCAAGACTGCGACGTCGTCGGCCTGGCGGCGGGGCGGCGCTCCGACGTGCTGGTGACGCAGGCCTGGCGCTGGCGCCCGCGGCTGGTGGCCTGCGACGCGGAGGTCGCGGGCGAGGTCGAGGGCCAACTGCCGCCCGGAACCCGCCTGGTGGTTGGGCCCGCAGGGGTCGAGGAGGTCGCCGCCCTCGAGGCCGACACGGTCGTCGCGGCCATCCCGGGGTTCCGGGGGCTGGCGCCGGTGCGTGCCGCGCTGCGCGAGGGGCGTCACGTGGCCCTGGCGAACAAGGAGGCCATGGTGTGCGCAGGCCCGCTGATGTGGGCCGAGGCCGAGGCGCACGGCGCGCGCCTCACGCCCGTGGACTCCGAGCACGCCGCGCTCTACCAGGCCCTGCTCGGCGAACCGCCGGAGGGCGTCGAGCGCCTCGTGCTCACCGCGTCCGGCGGCCCCTTCCGCCGGGCGCCCGCCGACCTGTCGACCGTCACGCCCGCCCAGGCGCTCGACCACCCGACGTGGCGCATGGGCCCGAAGGTCACGATCGACTCCGCGACGCTGTTCAACAAGGGCCTCGAGGTGCTCGAGGCCGCGTTCCTCTACCGCCTGCCGCTCGCCCGCATCGAGGTGGTCGTGCACCCGCAGTCGCTCGTCCACGGACTGGTGCGCTTCCGCGACGGCAGCATCAAGGCCCAGGTCGGCCCGCACGACATGCGCCTGCCGATCCAGTACGCGATCACCGCGCCCGCGCGGCCGCCCGTGCCGCTCGAGCCGCTGCCGCTCGTGGGCGAGTGGACCTTCGAGGCGCCCGACACCGAGCGCTTCCCGGCGCTGGCGCTGGCCTACGCCGCCGGTGAGGCCGGCGGCGACGCCCCGGTGCGCCTCAACGCCGCCGACGAAATCGCCGTGGAAGCCTTCCTGGCGGGTCGGCTCGGCTTCGACGACATCCCGCGGGTGTTGGCCGACGTCGTCGCGACCGCTGCCGCGACGGCGCCGGACTGGTCGACGCTCGACGACGTCGACCGCGAGGCGCGCGCCGCGGCGCAGGACGCGGTGGCGCGGTTCGGACGCGGCAGATGACCGGCCGCGGCTGGCGGCTTCCGTTCCGGCCCTTCGGCGTGCCGGTCGAGCTCGACCCCACCTTCGCCCTCATCCTGCCGCTCTTCGCCTGGCTCATCGGCTCGCAGGTGGCGGGCTTCGCGGAGCTCTTCGCGCAGCTCGGCGTCGACCTCGACCCCGCGCCGCTGTCCGCCGGCGCCGCGCCCTGGCTCCTCGGCGCATCGGCGGCCATCGGACTGTTCGCCAGCGTACTGGTCCACGAACTGGGGCACGCGGTCACCGCCCGCGCCTACGGCGTGCGCACGCGACGGATCACGCTCTGGTTCCTCGGCGGCGTCGCGCAGCTCGACGACATTCCGCGCCGGCGCGGGGCGGAGGCCATCGTCGCGATCGTCGGGCCGATCACCAGCGGCGGCCTGTCGCTGCTGCTGTGGGGGCTGCTGCGCAGCGACCTGTTCGCCGGCGGCATCGCCTTCGTCATGGCCTACCTCGCCGTCACCAACGCCGGCCTGGCGGTGTTCAACCTGCTGCCCGCGCTGCCGCTCGACGGCGGCCGCGTGCTGCGCTCGCTGTTGGCGATCCCCCTGGGCGACGCCCGCGCCACGCGCATCAGCGGCGCCGTCAGCCGGGTGGTCGCCATCGCGTTGGGGGTGTACGGCTTCCTCTCGCTGCAGGTGTTCCTGCTCGCCATCGCGTTCTTCATCGACGCCGCCGGCCGCGCCGAGGTCGCCGCCAGCCAGGCGCGGCGCGCCTTCGAGGGTCGCCGGGTCCGCGAGGCGATGACCCCGGACCCGGTGGCGGTCGACCTCGGCTGGTCGCTGGAGCAGCTGAGGCGCCTGCGAGCGTTCCGCGCCCACACCGCCTACCCCGTGCTCGACGCCGACGGGGCGCCGATCGGCTGGGTCCGCGCGTCCGACCTCGATCCCGGCGACGACGACACGCCCGTGGCCGACCTGCTGCGACCGGTCGAGACGGTCGCCGCGGACGAGGACTTGGAGACCGCGGTGCGCCGCCTGGCCGCCGCCGACGTCGGCCG
>JAHYJQ010000135.1 GCA_019429025.1 Trueperaceae bacterium
CGGCATGACCAACGTGATCGAGAGCCCGAGCCGGCCGGCGATCCAGGCGAGCGCGATGCCGGTGTTGCCGCTGGTGGCCTCGACCAGCCGATCCCCGGGGCGCACCTCGCCGCGCTCCAACGCGCCGCGCAGCATGCCGTACGCGGCGCGGTCCTTGACGCTGCCGCCCGGGTTCTGGCCCTCGAGCTTGGCGAACAGCCGGACGCCCGGCCGGGGCGCGAAGCCCGGCAGTTCCAGGAGCGGCGTCCGCCCGATCTGGTCGACCAGGCTCACCGCGGGGACCTCGCCGTCGCCCCGGCCCGTTCTCCGACCGCGGCCCCAGGCCCGGTCGCCGCGGCCGCCTCCGGCACGCGGTAGGTGAGCTTGGAGAACGGCGGCACCGAGCGCGTGAGCCAGACGTTGCCGCCGATGACGCTGTCGTGACCCACCACCGTGTCGCCGCCGAGGATGGTGGCGCCGGCGTAGATCACCACCCGGTCGCCGATCGTCGGGTGCCGCTTGACGCTCGCGTCCTCCTTGCGCACGCTGAGCCCGCCGAGGGTGACGCCCTGGTAGAGCTTGACGTCGTCGCCGAGCTCGGCGGTCTCGCCGATGACGATCCCGGTCCCGTGGTCGATGCAGCAGCGGTGCCCGATGCGGGCGGCGGGGTGGATGTCGATGCCGGTGCTGCGGTGGGCGTGGGCGGCGATCATCCGCGCGAGCATCCGCGCGCCGTGCCCCAGGAGCGCGTGCGCCACGCGGTGCGCCGCGATGGCGTAGAAGCCGGGGTAGGAACGGATGACCTCGCTGCGTCCCCAGGCGGCGGGGTCGCCGGCGACGATGGCGCCGGCGTCCTCCTCCAGCCGCGCGTGCAGCTGGGCCATCTCCCCGAGGAAGCCGTCGGCGACCCTCTCCGCGAAGGCGGTCGCGTCGGGGCAGTCGCGGACGAGCCCGACGAGCCGCTCACCGAGCGCGTCGCCGAAGGCGCGGTACGTGTCGAGGTCGTCGAACCGACGCGTCGCCAGCTCGGGGAACACGAACCCGAGGGCGTCGTCGAGCCAGGCCGCGACGTCGTGCGGCGACGGGCAGCCGGTGCAGGCGCGGTGCGCTTGGAAGCGGGCGGCGACGAACGCATCGTCGATCTCGCGGGATCTGGGCATGGTGGTTCCTCCTCACGCCTGCCGCGAGGGTACGGCCGAAGGCGGCGCGGGTCGGGTCGATGGCTGACACGAGGGTCGGACGCCGCGGTCGCTGTCCGCCGCCGGCGTCAGTCCCGGCCGCGCCACGGGACGATCGGTGCGCTCACGCGACGGATGGCGCCTACCGAAACCTTGGTGATGTTGTTTGTCAGAAATCCGTGCTATCTTCTGACTTATGAAGCACTCGCCCCACTCCGCACGCAGCCGTATCCTCGCCTACGCCCATGGCCAGCCCGAAGGTACGGTCATCCGTAGCCGAGCCCTCTTGGGCCTCGGTTCGCGAGCGGCGGTCGACCAGGCTCTCGCGCGCCTGGCGCGCTCGGGTGAGCTGTTGCGGATCGGCCGTGGTACCTATGTCCGCCCCGTCGTGGGCCGCTTCGGGCCACGGGCACCATCGACCGAGGCGGTCGTGCGCTCGTTGGCTGCCAACACTGGCGAGCGCATCGCGCCAACTCCCGCGGCCGCCGCGAACGCCCTGGGCCTAACCACACAGAACCCCGTGCAGTACGTGTACCTCACGACCGGCCGCACGCGGGAACTCGAATTGGGCGGGCGTACGGTTCGACTGAGGCACGCCCCGCCGTGGCTCGTTGGGGCGACGGAAACCAAAGCGGGTCAACTCCTGCGCGCAGGCGCGTGGCTTGGCAGAGAACGAGCGCGAGAGGCGCTGCGACCCCTCGTCGAGGGGCTTCGGGCGAGCGACCGCGCTGAGCTGCAGCGGGTTGTCGGTCACGCCCCCACATGGCTGGCTGCAGCCCTGCTCGCCCGCGAATCCCCTCGATCCGGAGCGGTCGGCCGTGGCTGAGGCTTTCTTCGAACTGACGCCGACTGACCGGCAAGAGGCCCTCGAGATCGCGTCGCAGTACCTTGGGCGTCCCGCGGACCTCCTCGAGAAGGACGCGTACGTGGCTTGGGCGCTGTCGGCCCTGGAGCGGGCGCCCTTCGGACGACACGTGGTGTTCAAGGGTGGCACGTCGCTCTCGAAAGCTCACCGCGTGATCGACCGGTTCTCGGAGGACGTCGACCTCACCTACGACCTCAGGGCGTTCGCGCCCGACGTCGCAGGAGACGGCTGGCCACGGTCACGTTCGCAAGCGAAGGCGTGGACCGCCACCATCCAGGCGAGGCTGGGCGATTGGGTGATCGCCGAGGCCGTGCCGTGGTACCGGCGGATGGCAGAAACCGATGGCGCTCCCGTGCGCGTCGAGGCATCGGTCGATGTCCCCCGCAACAGCTTCGACCTCCTCCTCCACTACGGGCCCACCTCGCCGTCTGCGAGCGCCTACGTTGCGCCCACCGTCAAGCTCGAGTTCGGGGCCAGAGGGACCGGCGAACCGCACGCCCAGCACACCATCTCCTCGGATGCCGCCGACGTACCGGTCCTGGCGGCGATCGCCTTCCCAACCGCGACGGTTTCCGTCCTGACGGCCGAGCGGACGTTCTGGGAGAAGGCCACGGCCGCGCACGTCTACGCGCACCGCACGGCTTTCCGCGGTGCCCGCGGCTTCGCGCGACACTGGTACGACCTGGCTCGCCTGCACGCCGCCGGCATCGCGGAACGCGCCATCGCGGACCGATCACTCGCTCAGCAGGTGGCCGACTGGAAGACGCTGTTCTTCCGTGAACCCGGTGTCGACTACGCCGATGCGGTCGCGGGCCGTCTGCAGGTCGTACCTCAAGGCGATGCTCTCGACGCTCTGCGCGAGGACTACGCCGCCATGCGCGTCGCGGGGCTCTTCTTCGGGACCGCGCCGACCTTCGAAAGGATCATGAGCGTCTGTGCCGAGATCCAAGGTAACGCGAACGATTCCGCATCGGGCAGCTGACGTGCGCGCAGCGCGACCCGCCCAACCCGCTACCATGCCCCCACCGAACCCCGAAGGGAGCCACGCATGAAGGTCCTGATCTCGGTCGACATGGAGGGCATCTGCGGCGTGACGAGCTGGGTGCAGGTCATGCCCCCGGAGGTCGAGGGGCACCCCCGCTCGACCGTCGAGTACGAGCGCGCCCGCGCGCGGCTGACGCGCGAGGTCAACGCGGCGGTCGAGGGCGCGCTCGCGGGCGGTGCCGAGGAGGTCGTGGTCAACGAGGCCCACGACGGCATGCGCAACCTCGTCGCGGACGACCTGCACGAGAGCGTCCGCTTCATCACCGGCTCCGACAAGCCCCTGGGGATGATGCAGGGCGTGGACCTGCCCGGCGTCGGCGCCGCCTTCTTCGTCGGCTACCATGCCAAGGCCGGCACGCCCCATGCGCCGCTGGCGCACACCTGGACGGGTTACGTGAACGACGTGCGCCTGAACGGCCGCTCGACCGGCGAGTTCGGCATCAACGCCGCCCTCGCGGGCCACTTCGGCGTGCCGGTCACGCTGGTCACCGGCGACGACAAGGCCGTGGCGCAGGTGCGCGATTGGGTGGGCGAGCAGGTCGTCGGCGTGGTCGTCAAGGAGGGCCTCACGACCTTCTCCGCCCTCCACCTGCACCCGCGGACCGCGCAGCAGCGCATCCGTGAGGGCGCGCGGGATGCCGCGCGGCACGCCCGCGGCGCGGCCCCCTGGCGCCTCCCGCCCGACACCCGCGCCGAGATCGACTTCGACCACCAGGCCCGCGCCCAGGCGTGCCTCTTCATCCCCGGCGTCGAGCGCGCCGGAGAGCGGACGGTGGCGTTCACCGCCCGCGACGCACTGGCGTTCAACCAGCTGTTCCGCGCCGTCATGAAGGCGAGCGCGATCACCTTCTCGCCCTGACCGCGCCGGCCCCTGCGCGCGACAGGGGCCACCTCCGCCTTCCGCGGACCGCCGTGAAGGCGGCGCCCAGGTTCAGCCCTTCAGCCCGGCGTACATGAAGCTCTCGATGAACTTGCGCTGGTAGACCAGGAACAGGAGCAGCAACGGTAGCGTGACGAAGATCGTCCCTGCCATCAGGACGGGCCAGTCTGCACCACTCTCCTGCTGTACGAACATCGCGAGGCCGATCGTGAGCGTGCGGACGGCCGGCGAGTCGGTGACGATGAGCGGCCACAAGAAGTCGTTCCAGTGCGTGACGACGCTGATCAGCGAGAACGCGATCACGGTGGGCTTTGCCAGGGGCAAGAGCACGTGCCACAGGAAGCGCAGTCCGCTGCAGCCATCGATGAGGGCGGCGTCCTCGAAGTCGCGCGGCACTTGCCGGAATGCCTGGCGCAACAGGAACACGGCGTACCCGCTGGCCCAGAAGGGCAGCATCATCGCCAAGCGGGTGTCGAGCAACCCCATCGCGTTGATCGTGAGGTAGTTCGGGACCACGACCGCGTGGATCGGCATCATCATCTGGACGAGGAACAGGCCGAACAGGAAGCCACTGCCGGCGAAGCGCAACCGCGCGAACACGTACGCGGCCAAAGGCGCCGTGATCAGCTGGATGACGAGGATGCCGCTGACGACCAGGATCGTGTTCACGAGGAACAGACCGAAGGGCGCCATGTAGAACAGGTCGACGTAGTTCTGCAGCGTAGGGTTCGGGGGGATCCACTGGGGGACCGGCGTGAACACGTCGCGGCGCAGCTTCAGCGAGGTCGACAGCGCCCAGAAGTACGGTGCGGCCGTGATCGTGGACACAATCAGGAGGATCATGTGCAGCAAGAGCCGGTTCAGGCCGAGGCGATGCAGGGCCGCGGAGAACGTCGCGGGCCTAGACCTCATAGTGGGTCCTCCGTTCGAGCAGACGCATCAGCACGAGGATCACGGCGAGGATCATGACGACGAAGACCACGGTGAGGGCCGACCCCATGCCGTAGTCGGCGAACCGGAACGCGTGTTGGTAGATGTAGTACACGAGGACGTTGGTTCGGTTGCCCGGCCCCCCTTGGGTCATGAGGTGGACGAGGTCGAACACGTTGAAGCTCGTGATGATGCCGACCACCACGACGAAGACCGTCGTGGGGGCGAGCAGGGGAAGCGTGATCAGCCGGACCTTGTGGAGGAAACCCGCGCCCTCGAGGCTCGCCGCCTCATACAACTCGCCCGGCAGGTTCTGCAACCCGGCGAGGTAGATCAGCATGAAATATCCGAAGTTCTTCCAGATGGCCGTCATCATGATGGCGGGCAGCGCCCAGTCCATGTTGTAGAGCCACTCGATCCTGGGAACGCCGAACGATGCGAGATAGTGGTTGATGAGGCCGATCCCGGGGTTCAGCAGCCACACCCACAGCATCGCTGCAGCCGCCATCGGGATCATCGTCGGGTAGAAGGCGGCGACGCGGTAGGCGTTGCGCAACCAACCAAGGCGCTCGTTGAGCAGAATCGCCATGATCAACGCCATGGCCATGGTGATGGGGATCGTGACCGCGACGTAGACGAGGGTGTTGCGAGCGACGCGCCAGAACAGCGGATCGCCGAAGAGGATCGTGTAGTTCTCGAAGCCGACGAACTTCGGCTCGGGCGTGAAGAGGTTCCACTCGTGCAGGCTGATGTAGACCGACGAGAGGATGGGGTAGTAGGTGAACGCGACGAGGAGGATGAGGGAGGGGATGAGATAGAGGTACGGCGATATCCGTTGGTTCACGGTGCGCATAGCGTCGCGACTCCTCCTTGGAGGGGAGCGCGGGGGTCGTTGCGTCGCTTAACGCTCGACCCCCGCGCGCGGTTCACGTCAGCGAGTCTGGATCCAGCTCCGCAGCGTGCGCTCCATCTCCTCCTGGGCGCGGTCGAGGGCGACCCGCGGCGAGACCAGGCCCGCCTGCGCGTCGTCGAGCGCGCTCTTGAGGATCTCGCGGACACGCTGGTAGACGGGCGCCATCATCTTGCCGTGTCCGAAGGCGAGCTGGTCTCGCGCCACGAGGTACTCAGGATGCTCCGTCACGAGTTCTTGCATCTCGGCCAGCTCGTAGGCGTCGGCGCGGACGGCGACGTAGCCCGAGGCCGCGCTCCAGTAGGAGGCCTTCTCTGGCGACGTGATCCAGTGGATGAACGTCCAGGCAGCGTCCTGGTTCTCCTGCGGGATGTCCTTGAAGATGAAGAAGTTGCCGCCACCGACGGCAGCCCCGTAGGTCACATTGGCCGGCATGAAGGCGGCGCCGAATGGGAAGTCGGCCGAGCTCTTCAGGAACGTCATGATGCCCGTCGAGTGGTACAGCATCGCCGTGCGGCCCGCAACGAAGTCGGGGGGCGTCGATGCCCACGTGCTGTGCGGCGGCCCGACCTTCAGGCCCTGCATGAGCTCGACCCAGAACTCGAGCGCCTCGACCGCCTCTGGCGAGTTGAACTTGACCTCTTGTCCGTGGAAGTCGATGAGCTGGCCACCCGATTGACGGACGAACCCCTCGAAGAGCCAATCGTTCCAACCACCCGAGATCGTGACGCCCCAGCGCGTGACGTCGGTCCCCGTGCGCGTCGTGAGGCGTTGGGCGTAGTCGGCCAGTTCGGTCCAGGTCGTTGGCGGAGACTCCGGGTCCAGCCCCACCTCGGCGAAGGCGGCCTTGTTCCAGTACAGCACGGGGGTCGAACGCTGGAACGGGATTCCCCAGACCTGTCCCTCGAACTGGCTGTTGTCGAGGAAAGCCGGGAAGAAGGCATCGATGTACCCGGGGTGCTGTGCAATGTAGTCGTCGAGCGGGATGATGGCGCCCATGGCCAGGAGCGTCGGGAACTCCGAGATCTCCACGACGGCGATGTCCGGCGGGTTGCCGCCACGCACCGCGGTCTGCACCTTCATCATGGTGGGGTCGTAATCGCCCGAGTACACGGGCACGACCTCGATGAACGGATGCTCCGCGTTGAACTCCTGCACCATCCCGTCCACCACGCGCGCGAGCGGCCCCGCCACGCCGACCGGGTAGTAGAAGGTCAGCCGCACCAAGCGCTCGCCCTGCGCGGAGGCCTGCGAGACCAGCAGGCCCACCGCGGCCACGACGACGAGCAACGACCTGCCGAGGTACCTGAGTCGCCTGTCCTTCAACACCGTCACCACCCTCTCACTTCCGCGATCGCGAGGTGCCGCCCATCGGCACGATCACAATCGAACCGGCGAGGTTCGTCAGCGAGCGTCGGGCCCCGTCAAGCGGCGATCTCCAGCGGCGACGGCCCAGGCACGAGAAGGTATTGCCCAAAATCTTAGCGCACATCGACTGCACATGTGCCAAAGTCGTCAGAACATGCGTCCACGCGGCGTGTTTCGGCGTCGATTTCGGTGTCCAGCCCGCGCCATGCGGCTCTCCAAAGCGGGAGCGAGCATGATGCGAAGACGGTGACAGTGTCGGAGTTCCGCAGCCAACGCGGCTGGCAGGGCGCGGTCGAGCCCCGCGGGCGACCGCGGCCCGCTGGACGTTTGACGATCTACGCTGATCGAACGTTCACGGCGCACCGAGAAGCGGCTTCGACCACCTGGTTCACTGACGGATCAGCGCCGCCGCCTCCCGATCCAGGAACAGCGTCGCGGACGGGTGCGCCCGCAGCGCGCTCGCCGGGCTGTCCGCCGCGATCGGGCCCGCGAGCATGCGCGCGACGGCTGCCGCCTTGTTCTCGCCCGGCACGACGCAGGCTAGCGTGCGCGCCGCCAGGATGGCGGGCACGGTCAGCGTCAGCGCGTGGGTGGGCACCTCGTCGACGCTCGCGAACAGCCCCTCGTTCACCTGCTGCTGGCGCGAGCGGAGGTCGAGTTCGATCACCCGCACCAGCCGCGGGTCGCGGAAGTCCGTGTCGTTCGGCTCGTTGAAGGCGATGTGCCCGTTCTCGCCCACCCCGATGCAGCCGACCGCGAGGCCGACGCGGCGCAGGCGTTCGCCGTAGCGCAGCGCCGCCGCCTCCAGGTCCGCGTCCCGGGTGCTCAGGTAGTGCACGGCCGCCAGCGGCACCTTCTCGACCACGTGCTCGCGCAGGAAGCGCGCGAACGAGCGCGGGTGGGTGTCGTCCAGGCCGACGTACTCGTCGAGGTGGAAGGCCGTGACCAAGGGCCACGGCACGTCGCTCTCGCGCGTCAGCGCCGCCAGTACCTCCACCTGCGACGGCGCGGACGCGAAGACCATGCCGATGGTGCCGACGCTTCCAGCGTCGGTGCCGCCGGCCTCGTGCAGCGCGCG
>JAHYJQ010000136.1 GCA_019429025.1 Trueperaceae bacterium
AGATCGCCTCCATGGCCTTGCCCCGCTGGGCGGGGTCGCCGCGGGCGGTCTCGCGCCAGGCCTTGGCCCGGGCGAGGGTGTCCTGCAGCAGCGCGTCCGCCTTCTCGGCGGCCTGCTCGAGCAGCGCCGCCTCCTGGGCCCGCAGGCGCTCGATCTGGGCGCGCAGCAGCTCGGCCTCGGCGACGGCGGACGCCCGCGCGCCCTCGGCCTCGTCGAGCTGCGCCTGCAGGGCCGCCCGCTGCGTCTCCAGCGTCTCCAGCAGCCGCTCGAGGCGGGCGCCCTCGGGGCCCAGCACCTCGTGCGCCCGCGCGAGGAGCTCCTGCGACAGGCCCACGCGTTCGGCGATCGCCAGCGCGTAGGAGCGCCCGGGTTGGCCGACGACGAGCTCGAACGTGGGCCGCAGGCGCTCGACGTCGAAGCGCATCGCGGCGTTGCGCACGCCGGCGCGCTGGGCCGCGAACACCTTGAGCGGCGCCAGGTGGGTGGTGACGACGCCGAACGCGCGCCGCTCCACTACGGCCTCGAGGATCGCCTGCGACAGCGCGGCGCCCTCGTCGGGATCGGTGCCCGACCCGAGCTCGTCGATCAGCAGCAGCATCCCGGGGCCGGCGTCCTCGACGATGCGCCGCAGGTTGGTCAGGTGCGCGGCGTAGGTCGACAGCGACGCCTCGATGCTCTGCTCGTCGCCGATGTCGGTCAGCACGGAGCGGAACGTCGGCAGCGTCGTCTTGGCGGGCCGGCCGTCGGCGGCGCGCGCGGCGGCCGCCACGAAGAGGCCGGCGTGGGCCATGAGCACGGCCAGCCCGAGCGTCTTCAGGAGCACCGTCTTGCCGCCCGCGTTGGGGCCGGTCAGCACCAGCAGCGGCGCCTCGGCGTCGAGCACGACGTCGTTGGGCACGCAGTCCTCGATGAGCGGGTGGCGGGCGCCGGGCAGCCGCACCGCGGCGCCGTCGGCGACCTCGGGCCGCACGAGCGCCCAGTCGCGGGCGAGCCTGGCCGAGGCGACCACCAGGTCGAGCTCGGTCAGGGCCGCCAGCGTCGGCTCGAGGCCCGGGTCGAAGGCCAGCCGCTGGCCGAGCGCGATGAGGATGCGGCGCACCTCGTCGCGCTCCTCGAACTCCAGCAGCGTCAGCTCGTTGTTGAGGGGCACGACGGCGGCCGGCTCGACGAAGACCGTCGCGCCCGAGTCGGAGGTGTCGAGCACCAGCCCGGGCACGCGAGACTGCGACGAGGCCTTGACCGGGATGACGTAGCGGTCGCGCCGCAGCGTGACGATGGGGTCCTGCACGAACGGCGCGTACTGCTGCAGCAGCTGCGCCATGCGCTCGCGGATGCGGCCGCGCATGGGGTGCAGCCGCTTGCGGATCTCGCGCAGCTTGGGCGTGGCGTCGTCGCGCACCTCGCCGCTCGGGTCGAGCTGCTCGCGCACCAGCCGCAACACGGCGTCGAACGAGGCGAGACCGAGCGCCAGTTCGGTGAGGCGCGGCCGGTTGGAGAGCGCGATGGCGCGCTTGACGGTCGCGGCAGCGTCCATCGTGTAGGCGATGGCGAGGCACTCGGGGCCCTCGAGCATGCCGCCGTCCCTGACCCGCTCGACGAGCGGCCGCACGTCCTCGACGCCACCGAGCGAGATCGCGTCGCCGGTCAGGGCCTCGTCGACGCGCTCGTGGGCGACGCGCAGCGTCTCGCCGTCGAGGTCGGGCAGCAGCGCCCGGGCGCGCGCCTGGCCCGCGAAGGTCTGGCAGCGATCGGCCAGGGCGTCCAGGACGCGCGGGAACGCCAGCTTCTCGAGGGTCGTCGGCAGCACGCGCATGGCGCAGCGATGATACGTCGTGCGCTCAGGCTTGGGCGGCCGCGCCGACGTCGACCTCGGCGCCCGCCTTGCGCGGGGGCACCAGGCCCATGGCGACGACGGCCGCGACGATGCACGCGATGCCGGCGGGGAGGAAGCCCCACACCCAGGCCTGGTTGTCGCCGGCGACGCCGCCGAGGATCGGCCCAAGGACGCCGCCGACACCGTAGGCGAGGAACACCAGCGGGAAGTTGGTGCCCACGTTGCGGTTGCCGAAGTAGTCGGCCGTGATGGACGCGATGACCGGGAAGTTGCCGCCGAAGTTGAAGCCGATGATCGTGGCGCAGAGGTAGAGGCCGAACTCGGAGCCTGCCGCGTAGAAGAACGCGATCATCGTGACGCCCTGGAGCCCGCTGAGCAGCGCGAGGGAGTTGCGGCGCCCGATGACGTCGGAGACCTTGCCCCACAGGATGCGGCCGAAGCCGTTGGCCAGCGCGTAGAAGAGGCCCATGGCGGTGCCGGTGACGATCAAGGCGTCGCCGGCACTCATGCCCCGGGCCATCAGGCTCTCGCCGCCGAACAGGCGGATGATGCCGATGACCATGAGCCCAGCCGTCGCGGCCACCAGGAAGATGAAGAACAGCCCCCAGAACTGCGGCGTGCGCACCATCTCGCCCTCGTCGAAGTCGACGCCGCCGGCGAGCTGGGCGGCCTGGCCGGTGGGCGGCGTCCAGCCCGCGGGCCGGTAGCCCGCGGGGGGGACGACCATCGCCAGCGAACCGAGGCCGATGAGCAGGGCGAACGCCACGCCGTAGAGGAGGAACACCTGGTTGACGGTCCAGCCCATGCCGAACAGGCCGTCCCACCCCGGGGTCAGGTCGATCGGCCCGAAGGCGAAGCCCTCGGTGAGCTTGATCCAGATGAGCGCCCCGAAGCCGAAGCCCGCGAACGCGAGGCCGTTGATGAGGCCCTTCATGTCGGGGAACCACTTCAGCAGCGTGGCGACGGGACAGACGTAGGCGAGGCCGATGCCGGCGCCGCCCAGGAGACCGACCCCGAGGAGGATGCCCCAGAAGCTGCTGCCGGAGAGACCCGCGACGACGTACCCCAGGCCGAGCACGACCCCGCCGGTGAGGGCGACCACCCGCGGCCCCGAGCGCCGCTGCCAGCGGCCGGCCACGAGGGCCATCCACAGCGCGAAGGAGGCCAGCCCGGCCGAGAACACCACCTGGGTCTGCGTGCGGCTGAAGTCGAAGGGCGCGGCGGTCAACGCGCCGGTGAACGCCGACCAAGCGTAGATCGCGCCGAGGCAGAGCATGATGAGGACGCCACCGGCGAGGACCCACCAGCGGTTGATGGTTGACGCTTGGCCTGACGCTTGCATGCGGGCTGCTCCTTACCCGGCCGCTCGCCGGAACCCGGGATCACCACCCAGCGGTGCGCCGCCCCCGCGCTCATCGAACGGGGGCGGCGCACGTGGTGACTCACCGGCTCATCGCTTGACGTTGACGGCCTCTTCGACCAGGTGCTCCACCACGTGGGGGTCGGCCAGCGTGCTGATGTCGCCCAGGCCGTCGGTGGCGCCCTCGGCGATCTTGCGCAGGATGCGGCGCATGATCTTGCCCGAGCGGGTCTTCGGCAGGCCGGGCGCCCACTGGATGATGTCGGGCGAGGCGATCGGCCCGATCTCCGTGCGCACGTGCTTGACGAGCTCCTTCTTCAGCTCGTCGGTGTACTCGTAGCCGATCTTGAGGGTGACGTAGGCGTAGATGCCCTGGCCCTTGATGTCGTGCGGGTAGCCGACCACGGCCGACTCGGAGACGGCCGGGTGCGACACCAGCGCGCTCTCGACCTCGGCGGTGCCGAGGCGGTGGCCCGAGATGTTGATGACGTCGTCGACGCGGCCGAGCAGCCAGTAGTCGCCGTCGGCGTCCAGGCGGCAGCCGTCGCCCGTGAAGTAGAGGCCACGGTAGGTCGCGAAGTAGGTCTGCTCGAAGCGCTCGTGGTCGCCGTAGGTGGTGCGCATCATGCCCGGCCAGGGCCGCTTGATGCACAGCTTGCCGGCCTCGCCGACCGGGCTCTCGGCGCCGTTGTCGTCGACGATGACGGGCTCGACGCCGAAGAAGGGGCGCGAGGCGCTGCCCGGCTTGAGCGTGTGGGCGCCCGGCAGCGGGGTGATGAGGATGCCGCCGGTCTCGGTCTGCCACCAGGTGTCGACGACGGGCGTCTGGCCGTGGCCGACGTGGTCGCGGTACCACTCCCACACCTCGGGGTTGATGGGCTCGCCGACGCTGCCGAGGAGCTTGAGGCTGGAGAGGTCGCGCTTGGCGACGATCTCGTCGCCCTCGCGCATGAGCGCGCGGATGGCCGTGGGCGCCGTGTAGAACTGCGTCACCTGGTACTTGTCGACGACGTCCCAGAAGCGGCCGGCGTCGGGGTAGGTCGGCACGCCCTCGAACATGATCGAGGTGGCGCCGTTGGCGAGCGGGCCGTACACGATGTAGCTGTGCCCGGTCACCCAGCCGATGTCGGCCGTGCACCACCACACGTCGCCCGGGTGGTAGTCGAAGATGTACTTGAAGGTGGTGGCGGCGTAGACCATGTAGCCGCCCGAAGTGTGCAGCACGCCCTTGGGCTTGCCCGTCGAGCCGGAGGTGTAGAGGATGAAGAGAGGGTGCTCGGCGTCGACCCACTCGGGCTCGCACACCGGGTCGGCCTTGGCCATGACGTCGTCGTACCAGACGTCGCGGCCCTCCTGCATGGGCACCTCGATGCCCGTGCGCTTGACGACCACGACGGTCTCGATGCTCGGGCACTGCGCCACGGCCTTGTCGGCGTTGAGCTTCATGGCGATGTCGCGCTTGGCGCCGCGCAGCGCGGTGTCCTGCGTGACGAGCAGCTTGCACTGGGAGTCCTGGATGCGGTCGCGCAGCGCGTCGGCGCTGAAGGCGCCGAAGACGACCGAGTGGACGGCCCCGAGGCGGGCGCACGCCAGGGCGGCGACGGCGGCCTGCGGGATCATCTGCAGGTAGATGGCGACGCGATCGCCCTTCTTGACGCCCAGGTCCTTGAGCGCGTTGGCGAAGCGGCTGACCTCGGCGTGCAGCTCGCGGTAGGTGAGCTTGGCGTCCTCGCCCGGCTCGTTGCCCTCCCAGATGATCGCGGTCTGGTCGCCGCGCTCGGCGAGGTGGCGGTCCAGGCAGTTGACCGACACGTTCGTCTTCCCGCCCTTGAACCACTCGATGCGCACGGGGGAGGTGAACGAGTAGTCGACGACCTCGGTCCACTTCTGCTGCCAGACGAAGTCCTCGGCGATCCGGCCCCAGAACGCGTCCGGGTCCTGGATCGACTCGTCGTACATCGCCTGGTACTGCTCGAAGGACTTGACGTGGGCCTTCTCGGCGAACGACGGCGCGGGCGGGTAGGTCTTGGAATCCGACATGCTGTACGGGCCTCCTTCAGCCTGCGTGGGCTCGCGCGCCATCGCCCGAAGCATGGGCTGGACGCGTCTGACGGGTTTCGCGCCCCATGCTACGGCGGGCGTCCCGGGGTCGATGTCCCGGGCCGCGTACGATGGACGGCATCGAGTTCGCCCCGCGAGAGGAGCCCGCCATGAGCGACGCCACCCCACCTACCCCCGTGCCGCCCCCCACCTCGCCCCCCACGGCGGGCAAGCCGGATCTGATGACGCGCTTCCTGGCGTTCTTCATCGACGCGGTGATCGTCTCGGTCGTCGGCCTGGTGCCCATCCTCGGCACCCTGGTCGGCATCGCCTACGCCCTGCTGCGCGACGGCCTCCAGTACGAGTTCATGGACGGCCGCTCGATCGGCAAGAAGCTCATGAAGCTGAAGGTGGTGCGTCACGATGGCTCGCCGATGGACATGGCGACCTCGGCGCGGCGCAACTGGCCGCTCGCGGTCGGCTCGCTCGCCCAGGGACTGCTGATCCTCCCCGTGATCGGCTGGATCCTGCTGCCGTTCGCGGTGATCGCCGGCGCCGTGCTCGCCCTGTACGAGGCCTACCGCGTCTACAGCGCGCCCGACGGCCGCCGCTGGGGCGACGACCTCGCCGGCACCATGGTGGTCGCCGAAGGCGCCTGACGCCCGAACCGCCCGGCCGGTCTCCGGAGGTCCCCGCGGGGGCGGTGTCGCACCGCCCCCGCGGCACCTTCGGAGGGGGCGGCGCGGCGGCGTTACCATGCCGGCGTGCACCGCCTCCGCCCCGCCCCCCGCGCCGCCAGCGGCTGGCAGCGGGTGCTGTGGGTGATGTTCTCGGCCCAGCTCCTCTCGGCGGTCGGCTTCTCCACGATCTTCCCCTTCCTGCCCAACTACGTCGAGCACCTCGGCAGCGCCCGCGGCGCGCCGCTGCTGCTGATGGTCACGCTGGTGTTCTCGGGGCAGGCGGTCGCCATGGCGGTCGCCTCGCCGGTGTGGGGCGCGCTCTCCGACCGCTGGGGGCGCAAGCCGATGGTCGAGCGCGCGCTCTACGGCGGCGCCGTCCTCATCCTGCTGATGGGCTTCGCCCGCTCCGCCGAGGAGCTCGTCGTGCTGCGCGTCCTGCAGGGCATGGTCACCGGCGTGGTGTCGGCCGGCACCACCCTCGTCGCGTCCGTCGCGCCGCGCGAGCGGCTCGGCTACGCGATGGGCGTCATGCAGACCGGCCTGTGGGCCGGCGTGTCCGTGGGGCCCGTGCTCGGCGGCTTCCTCGAGTACCTCTTCGGCTACCGCATCGCCTTCGTGCTCACCGCCGTGCTGCTCTTCGTCGGCGGCGTCCTGGTCAGCACGCTGGTGCGCGAGCGCTTCGTGCGGCCCGCGGGCCAGCGCGGCGGCATCGGCGGCATGGCGTCGTCCTTCGGCACCGTGCTGCGCGCGCCGGGGGTCGCCACCGTCATGCTCGTGCGCTTCACGGCCTGGCTCGGCCGCACGATGATCGTGCCGTTCCTGCCGCTGTTCGTGGCCGGCCTCATGGCCGGCGCCGCCACCGCCGGCATCGTCACCGGTCTGGCGATCGGCGTCGCGTCCGCCGCGGGGACCGCCACCTCGATCCTGCTCGGCCGCCTGGGCGACCGCGTCGGCCACCGCCAGGTGCTCGTGGTCGGCGCCTTGGCCACGGCCGCGGCGTACGCGCCCATCGCCTTCGTCAGCGAGGCCTGGCAGCTCGTGGTGCTGTACGGCCTCACCGGCGCCACGATCGGCGGGGTGCTGCCATCGATCTCGGCGCTACTCGCCCAGCTGACCGACCGCGGCGCAGCCGGCAGCGCCTACGGCATCGACAACGCCATCGTCGCCGCCGCCCGCGGCGTGTCGCCGGTCATCGGCGCCACGGTCGTCGGCCTGCTGGTGAGCGGACGCGAGCCCGTCGGCCTCGACTACGCGGTCGTCTTCACCGTCGCCGCCGTGCTGTTCGCGGCCACCGCCGCCATCGCCGCCTGGCGCATCCCGCGAGACCCGACCGTGCCGCCGCCGACCTCCGACGCCGCGACCGCGCGGTAGACTCCACGCGTCACCAGGGGTGCCCCCGACGAGGGGCTGAGACACACCCTCGGAACCTGAACCCGGTCGTGCGGGCGGAGGGAGCGTGACGCGGAGGCCGCCTCCGTCCCTCGCCGCCGACGCGGACGGAAAGGCGGAACCCATGTTCGCTCGCCCACGCATCGCCCTGATCGTCCTCGCCCTCGCGGCCCTCGCCGCGGCCCCCGTCGGCCTCGCGCAGCGCGTCGTGCTGATGACCCACGACAGCTTCGCCGTCTCCCGCGACGTGCTCGCCGCGTTCACCGCCGAGACCGGTATCGAGGTGGAGCTGCTGGCCGCCGGCGACGCCGGCGCCGCCCTCAACCGCGCCGCCCTGACGCGGGCACGGCCGCTCGCCGACGTGCTGTTCGGCGTGGACGAGGGCCTGCTCGCGCGCGCCCGCGCGGCCGAGGTGTTCGAGCCCTACCGCTCGCCGGCGCTCACGGGGGTCGACCCCGCCTACCTCGTGGCCGACGACCACCTCGTCACGCCGATCGACGCCGGCTTCGTCGGCTTCAACCTCGATCCCGCCTGGTTCGAGGCGAGCGGCACGCCCCGGCCGACCTCGCTCGCCGAACTCGCCGACCCCGCCTACGCGGGCCTGACCGTGGTGACCGACCCCGCCACCTCCAGCCCCGGCCTGGCGCTGCTGCTCGGCACGATCGGCGCCTGGGGCGAGGACGAGGCCTTCGCCTGGTGGGCCGCCCTGCGTGATGGCGGGGTCGCCGTCCGCTCCGGCTGGAGCGACGCCTACTACGGCGACTTCACCCGCTATGGCGGCGAGCGCCCGATCGTGCTCTCGTACGCCTCGAGCCCGGCCGCCGAGGTGAT
>JAHYJQ010000137.1 GCA_019429025.1 Trueperaceae bacterium
TCCTTCCGCGCGCTGAGGCGCCGACCGATTGCGGTCGCGGGGTCCCGTCCGGGCGTCGCCAGGACGCCGGTGGGGTGGAACGCGGGGGGCGGGGGCTCGCGTGCCGGACGGGGCGCCGCGGCCGGGGGCACGGTGGTCAGCGGCGGCGGAGGGTGCGCTCCAGGGCGATCGCCTCGAGCCGCGCGAGCAGGGCGTCGCGCAGCGCGTTCCAGGAGGCCGGGGTGGTGGGGTCGACGAAGTCGTCGCGCACGTGCAGCTCGATGCCGTCCAGCAGGGGGTAGCGCGTCCACGTGACGCCGCGGTCGGCGGGCGGTGGCGGTGAGGCCGCAGGGGCGCCGGCGCGCTCGTGGAGGTTCGGTTCCTGGTCGCGGTCGGTGTCGTCGCCGACGCTCGAGTCGGCGGCCAGCGGAGCGGCCGGCGACCGCCGGGGGGCGCGCATGGAGGGTGCGGCGGCGGACGACCTCTCGGCGGCCGCGCCGACCTGCCGCAGCGGCGGCAGACCCGCCCGCGCCCGCATCGCGGCCAGGCGCTCCAGCGCGGCCTCGCCGGGACCGAGCGGCGCCTCGACGACCGCCGGCCCGCCCGGGGCCAGGTCGAGGTCGGGACGCAGCTCGCCGAGCAGGAAGCGCGCCAGGCGCTCGCGGTCGTGGCGCTCGAGGAAGCGGCCCGCGAGCGTGCTCGGGTAGCCCTCGGCCAGCAGCCGCCGCAGCGCCAGGGCGCGGACGAGGTGGTCGCCGTCGTAACGCGCCTCCACGCCCTCCTTGAGCGGCTTGGGAAGGACGCCCTCGGTCGTGTAGTGGCGCACCAGGCGCGGGGTGATCTCCAGCTTGCCGCGGGCCGCCGCGTCGGCGGGGACGACCTCGGGCAGCAGCCGGTTCACCTCGGCGACGAAGTCGTCGAGGCCCCAATCGCGGTCGCGGGCCGTGAGCGAGGCGTAGGTGACCGGCATGGGGCCAGGATACGCCGTGACAGGATGTGTTGTCAATGCCAACGCAGCCTGTAAACCATGGACGCGCCGGCGTCCCTCAGGGAACCAGCAGCACCTTCAGCGTCGCGCCGCCCGCGCGTGCGAGGTCGTAGCCGCGCTGGGCCTCCTCGAGCGGCAGCCGCGCATCGATCCAGGCGCCGGCGTCGACGCGCCCGTCGGCGAGCAGCTCGATCGCGCGCCGCACGTCCTCGGTCTGGTACATCAGGGTGCCCTGTAGCCGCAGCTCGCGGTCCTGCACCCAGCCCGCCTGGATGGCGGGGTCGTGCCCGTGGACGCCGATGACCATCACCGTCCCGGCCTTGACCACCGCCGCGATCGCGTCGCGCAGGGCGGCCTCGACGCCGACGCACTCCAGCGCGACGTCGAACGCCTGCTCACCGACCGTGGACGCCACCTCGAAGCCGAAGCGCTCGGCGGCGATCCGCCGGCGGGCGTCGTTCGTGTCGACGACGAGTACGCGGGCGCCGTCCTGGCGGGCCACCGCGGCGCAGGCCAGGCCGATCGTGCCGGCGCCGAACACCACGACGTCGGCGCTGGCGACGTCGCCGGCCAGGCGCAGGGCGTGCGTCGCGACGGCCAGCGGTTCGACCAGCGCCCCGTGCTCGATGGGCATCCCGTCGGGCAGGGGGTGGAGCCGGTCGAGGGGCACGTCGGCCAGCTCGGCCATCGCGCCGGGCGCCTGGAACCCCATCACCCGCAGGTCCTCGCACAGGTGGTACTTGCCGCGGCGGCAGGTGCGGCAGACGCCGCAGGCCAGCGAGGGCTCGAGGGCCGCGGCCCGGCCGACCCAGCCCGGATCGACGCCGGCACCGACGGCGACGACCTCGCCGACGACCTCGTGGCCCGGATGGACCGGGTACGTGACGAACGGGTGGTGCCCCGCGAGCACGTGCAGGTCGGAGCCGCAGATGCCGATCGCGGCCGGCCGCAACCTGACCTGACCGGCGGGCACCTCGGCCGGGAGCGCGGCGGTCTCGACCCGCAGCCGCTCGGGGGCGTCGACGACGACCCGGCGGTAGGACACGGGCGCGCTCACGCGCCGTCCTCGCCGAACGAGAACTGGACCTTCATCCGGTCGGGGTCGTGCAGGGCGATCTCCAGTCCCTCCTCGAAGCGCTCGATGTCGAGCACGTGGGAGACGAGCGGCGCGACGTCGATGGCGCCGCTGCGGACCATCGACACGGCGGCCGGGACCGTCTGGTTGATGGCGAAGGAGCCGACGATCGACAGGTCGCGGCGGAACATCTCGTACGGCGAGAACTTGACGCGCGCGTCCCCCGGGGCGACGCCGAACACCCACAGGGTGCCGCCGGGGCGGGCATGCGCGAGCGCGCCCTCGATGACGGCGGGCACGCCCGTGGCGTCGACGACGAGCTCGAAGCCGAGCGGCGCCAGGTCGCGGGCGGCGGGCAGCTCGTCGGGCAGCAGCGCGAGGTCCGCGCCGAGGCGGCGGGCCATGGCCAACCGCGAGGGCGCCACGTCGACGACCACCACCGCGCTGGCCCCCGCGCCCTTGAGCGCCTGGACCAGCTGGCACCCCATCGGGCCGGCGCCGAAGAGCAGGGCGCGCGAGCCGGGTTCGAGGCGCAGGCGCTTCAGTCCCCAGGCGACGCAGGCGACCGGTTCGACCATCGCGCCCTCGGCGAAGCTCAGGTCGCCGATGTCGACGACCACCCGCTCGGGCACGGCGACGTACTCGGCGAACGCCCCGTCGCGGCTCACGCCGACGACGGCGAGGTCGTGGCACTGGTTGACGGCGCCGCGCTGGCACTCGGGGCAGCGCCCGCAGGGGAGGTTGGGGTCGGCGGTGACGCGGTCGCCGACGCCGTGGAGGCGGACGTTCGCGCCCACCGCGACGATCGTCCCGGCGAACTCGTGGCCGGGGATCAGTGGGAAGCGGGCCAGTTCGTAGTCGCCCTCGAGGATGTGGATGTCGGTGCCGCAGATGCCAGCGCGCGCGACGCGCACGAGGACATCGTCCGGACCGACCACCGGCAGCGGCACGGTGGCGACGTCGACGCGGTTCGGCGCGAGGATGCGGCCGGCGCGCATGGTCGTGGGGAGGGCACGGGCTTCGGTGGCGTTGCTGGCGTTCACTTGACGGCTCCCATCGTGAGGCCGGTCACCAGCTGCCGCTGCGCGATCCAGCCGGCGATGAGCACCGGGATCACGGAGGCGGTGGCGGCGGCCGACATCTTGGCGACGAACAGGTCGCCCTGCGCCGCCTTGAAGGTGCTGACGTACACCGACAGCGGCGAGGCGGCACGGGTGGTGAGGTTGACGGCGAAGAAGAACTCGTTCCAGGTGAAGATCAACGCCAGCAGCGCCGTGGCGGCCAGGCCGGGCACCAGCAGCGGCAGCAGCACCCGGGTGAACTCCTGCCACAGCGTCGCGCCGTCGAGCCGCGCGGCCTCGATGAGGGCGAACGGTACGTCCTCCATGAAGCCGGTCACCATCCACACGACCAGCGGCAGGTTCATGCCGGCGAACAGCAGGATCAGGCCCAGGTGGGTGTCGAGTAGCGACAGGTCGCGGAAGATGACGAACAGCGGCACGATGACGCCCGCGGGTGGGAGCATGCGCGTCGACATCATCCACAGCATGCTGCCATCCGTGCGCTTGGTGCGGTAGTAGGCCATGGCGTAGGCGGCTGGGAAGCCGAGGGCGAGCGCCAGCAGGGTCGATGCGACGGTGATCCAGACGGTGTTGCCCATGAACTCGAGCACCGGCCCGCCGAAGACGGCGACGCGCCAGTTCTCGAAGGTGGGCGTGAAGAACCACTTGGGCGGGAAGGCGATGGCGTCGTTCTCGGTCTTGAACGAGGTCAGCACCATCCACAGGATGGGGAAGAACATCGTGAAGGCGACCAGCAGGGTGCCGGCGGCCCACGCCAGCGTGCCCAGGCGTTTGCGACTCATCGGCCCTCCTCCTGACGCGCGCGGCGCACGACCTGGAGGAACAGGATGACCGCCAGGTTGGCCAGCACGATCGCGAAGATGCCGTAGGCCGAGGCGCGGCCGATGTTCCAGCGGCTGAACGCCTCGAGGAAGATCTGGTACGGCAGGTTGGTGGTCTGAATGCCGGGCCCGCCCGAGGTGATGACGAAGATCTCCCCGAACACGTTGAGCACGAAGATGATCTCGAGCAGCAGGGCGATCTCGATGAAGCGCCGCAGGTGCGGCAGGGTGACGAAGCGGAACAGGCCGAGCGGCCCGGCGCCGTCGAGGCGGGCGGCCTCGACGACGTCCTCGGGCAGCGACTGCAGGCCGGCGAGCAGGATGAGCATGACGAACGGCGTCCACTGCCACGAGACGATGCCGATGATCGACGCGAGGGGCGCGCGTTCCACCAGGTAGACGGCGGGCAATCCCAGTGTGCGCGACACCCAGGCGCTCAGGCCGAAGGCCGGGTCGAGCAGCAGGTACTTCCACACGACGGCCGACGCGACCGGCATCATGAGGAACGGGCTGATCAGCAGGGTACGGGCCAGGGTGCGGCCGGGGAACGGGCGGTTGAGCAGCAGCGCGAAGGCCATCCCCAGAACGAAGGTCACGAGGACCACGGAGAGGGTCAGGACGACGGTGTTGGTCAGCACCTGCCAGAAGTCGGGGTTCTGCAGGATCCGCTGATAGTTGCGGAACATCGACCCGATGCCGAGGAAACCGGCGCTGCCGGGGCGCAGCAGGTTCCAGTTGGTGAAGGAGTAGTAGATCGTCAGGGCGAACGGGATTTGCGTGAGCAGGATCAGATAGACGATCGCGGGCGCCGATAGGAAGCGCCGGCCCTCGCCGATCCGGCGTCGCCGCTTGGGCTGGATCATCGACGTGGTCATGTCGCCTCCGGGGTGGTCGGATCGGGGCGCCGATGGGCGCCCCAATCCGCGGGGTTCGGCGGACTCAGGCGAGCCGCCGGTCGTGGCTCAGTAGTAGCCCGCGTCCTGCATCGCCTCGGCGGCGAGGCGCTGGGCGCGCTGCAGGCCCGTGGCCACGTCGACGTTGCCGGCGAGGATCTCGGCGATGATCTGCGCGACGTCGGAACCGATGCCCTGGAACTCGGGGATCTGCACGAACTGCACGCCCGGGGCGATCTGCGGGTTGGCCGTCGCGTCGAGCGGGTCGGCGGCCTGGATGGCGCCGAGCACCATGGGGGCGAACGGAGCGGCGGCCAGGTACTCGGCGCGCTCGTAGGTGCTGATGCGGGTGCCCGGCGGGACGCCCGCCCAGCCCTTCTCGGCGGCGACGAGCTCGATGTAGTCCTTCGAGGTGGCCCACATCAGGAAGCGGAAGGCGGCCTCGGTCTTGTCCGTGGTGGCGGGGATGGCGAGGTTCCACGACCACAGCCACTGGTTGCCCTTGGCGACGGGGCCGACGGGCGCGAGGGCGTGGGCGATGTCGGGGCCGGCGGGCGAGTTCGCCAGGAAGCCGGCGGCGACGGTCGCGTCGACCCACATGGCGGCGCGGCCCTGGCTCATCAGCGCCAGCGCCTCGGGGAAGCTCACGCCGGTGACGCCGGCGGGCCCGCAGCGCTGGACCAGGTCGGCGTAGAAGGAGATGGCCGCGTTCCACTCGGGGGTGTCGATCTGGGGCACGCCCTCGGCGTCGAACCACTGGCCGCCGAAGGTGTTGATGACGGTGGTGATGGGCGCCATGTTGTCGCCCCAGCCGGGCTTGCCGCGCAGCGCGATGCCGGTGATGCCGTTCGCTGGGTCGTGGACGGCGCAGGCGATCTCGGCGATCTGCTCCCAGGTCGGCTGGTCGGGCATCGTCAGGCCGGCCTCGTCCAGGATGCGCTTGTTGTACATGGTGAAGCTGGACTCGCCGTAGAAGGGCACGGCGAACAGTTCACCGTCATAGCTGAGGCCGTCAGCGATGGCGGGCAGCAGGTCGTCGAAGTCGTAGCCCTCCGCGGCGTCGGGGTACTGCGCGGCGAGCTCGTCGAGCGACTTCAGCCAGCCGATCGCGCCCCACATCGGCGTCTCGTAGGCGCCGATGGTGACGATGTCGAAGGAGGCGGCGCCGGTGGCGGCGTCGGTGGTGGCGCGGGAGCGGAGGGTTCCTTCGTCGAGGACGAGCCAGTTGAGGCGGACGTCGGGGTTCTCGGCCTCGAAGCGCGCGGAGAGCTCCTGCATGACGACCATGTCGGGGTTGTTGACGGTGGCGATGGTCACCACGGTCTGGGCCGAGGCCAGTCCGAGAGCGATCAGCGCGGCGAGCGCGACGAACAGCGTGCGGAGTCTGGGCATGAGGTTCCTTCCAGGTAGGGGGACGGCGCCCTGGGGCGGCGTCGCGGGCGGTCGGTGCGGAGGGGTCGCTGGCGCTCGGCTTCAGCGTGATGGCCACGTGGCCACCTTGCGGCTTCGCGCGTTCTGCTGACCCCTGGGGCGGGGACCTACCACCTCCTCACGTCGTAGTCGGCCGGAGCGCGGTGGTTCGGGAAATCAAGCCGTTCCTACGGATGGACTCGTGGCCATAACGTAGACCGGACGAGGGACCCTTGTCAAGTGGGGTCGTGCGCTACCATGGGCTCGTGGCCAACATTCACGACGTCGCCCGTAAGGCCGGCGTCTCCGCGACCACCGCCAAGCGTGCCATCCGCGACCCCGACAAGCTCGCGGCCGGCACGCTCGAGCGCGTCCGGGCCGCCATCGAGGCGCTCCACTACGAGCCCGACCAGGTCGCCTCCGCGCTGCGCAGCGGCCGCACGACGACCGTTGGCCTGATCATCGGCAGCATCGTGGAGCCGTTCTTCGCGGAGCTCACGCGCGCCATCGTCCACGACGTGCGCAGCAGGGGTTACAGCGTGGTCATCGCGGACAACGAGTACCGCTCGGACGTCGAGGCGGCGCATCTCCATACCTTCAACGGCAACCGGGTGTCGGGGTTGATCCTGCGCAGCGCGTACGACAGCGGCAACCTCCCCTACCTCGAGCGCATGCGTGCCCGCGGCGTGGCGATCGTCGAGGTCGACTACTTCGTGCCCGGCAGTCCGTTGTCGCACGTGCTGCTCGACAACGCCGGCGCGGTGGAGGCCGGCGTCGCGCACCTCGTGGCGCACGGCCACCGGCGGATCGCCGCGCTGGGCAGCTTCCACCGCACGCTCAACCCCGACGAGCGGGTCCAGACCTTCCCGCTGGCGCTCGCCAGGCACGGCATCCCTTTGCCGGCCGCCTACGTGCGCGCCGTCTCGCCGACCGCCTGGGACGCCTACTCGCTGACGCTCGACCTCATGCGGGTCGCCGAGCCGCCGACGGCGCTGTTCTCCATCACCGGTTCGATGGCGGGCGGCGCCTACCGCGCGCTGCGGCACCTCGGCCTGCGGGTGCCGCAGGACGTCAGCCTGCTGTCGTTCGACGACTACGCCTGGATGGAACTCGTGACGCCCGCGATCGACAGCCTGGCCCAACCGGTCGAGACGATGGGCCGCGCGGCGGTGCGGCTGCTCTTCGAGCAGATGCGCCTGGGCGCCGACGCGCCCGTCGAGCGCCTGCGCTTCCCGGCGGAGCTGATCGTGCGCGGGAGCGTGGCGGCGCCGTCGCGCTGAGGGGATGTGCGTCGATCAACCGCCGGCGGGGGCTCGTTTCTCGGCGTCCGCCGCCCGTGAGGCGCCGGCATGCTCGGCCAGGAACTCGCGGCTCGGCAGTTGGTCGAAGCGCTCCGGCACCACCCGCAGTGGCCGGCCGTCGAGCGCCGCGTATGCCGTGGCACTCCGCGCCGACCCGCGCACGCTCGCGTGTACCCGGACGACGAACCCGTCGGGCTCCACCCACAGCAGCCCGTGCTCGAACAGCCGCGCGAGGTCGGCCCGCAGCAGCAGACCGTTCTCGACCCGGTTCGGTCCGTCGCGCGACGGCGGGCGGAGGCGAACCACGTCGAGGGCGGCGAGCGAGCCCTCGCCGGTGATCGCGCAGCGGCGTCCGTAGCCCTCGGCGACCGCGAGGCGGAAGCGGCCCGGGCCGGGATCGCCGTCCGGCGGCGTCGGCGACCAGCGAGCGCCGAGCCGTTCACGCACCTGCTCCCATAGCGCGCGTGCCGCATCGCCGCCATAGAGCTTGCCGTGCGCCACGCTGGGTCGCCAGTCGTCGGGCGCGGCGACCCAGTCGGCCTCGTCGAGGACCGCGGGACGGTCGAGGATCACGCAGCTGAGCGGCGGGTCGGTGGTCGCCCGCTCCGGCTGCGCG
>JAHYJQ010000138.1 GCA_019429025.1 Trueperaceae bacterium
GGCTGCGGTTGCGGCGGCTCGTGCGACACGGCCGCCGGGTCGTCGGGCGCCTGCGACTGCGGCGGCGACGGCAGCTGCCGCAGCGACGCCGCCGAGCGCGGGCTCGACGGCGGGCTCCACGGCGAGACCGTCCTCAGCCGCCGCGCGTTCTTCTGGAGCCTCTCGCGGATGCTGGCGGCGGCCGGCGCCGTCGCCCTCACGGGCGGCGCCGTGATGCGGGCGATGGCCCAGGCCGGCGCCGACGCCGGCAGCGGCGCCGCCGCGCGGCTGCCGCGCGCGGACGCGTGGGTGATGGTCATCGACATGGCCGCCTGCACCGGCTGCAAGCAGTGCATGCGGGCGTGCAAGAGCGGCCACTACCTCCCGCAGGACGAGCACAACTGGATGGAGGTGTGGGAGGAGGTGGGGCCGTTGGGACCCGTGCACCGCCCGCGCCCCTGCATGCACTGCGAGAACGCGCCCTGCGTGCCCGTGTGCCCCGTCGCCGCGACCTACCACAACCGCGACGGCATCGTGCTGGTGGACAACGAACGCTGCATCGGCTGCCGCGCATGCATGGCCGCCTGCCCGTACGGCGCGCGCTACTTCTGGTGGGACGAGCCAGTCAACCCGCCGCACCTGACGCGCGCCGACTACTCGCCCGAGCTGACGATGCCGCACCGCCGCGGCACGGTCTCCAAGTGCGTGTTCTGCGCCGACTACCTCAACCAGTCGCGCATCCCGCGCTGCGTCCAGCAGTGCCCGCACGACGTCCTATGGTTCGGGGAGAAGACCACCGACGTCGTGACCAACGGCGTCGAGGTCCAGCGCCTGTCGACGCTGCTGACCGAGCGCGGCTACACCCGCTACAAGGAAGACAAGGGAACCGAGCCGCGGGTGTACTACCTCGCGAGCGGGAAGGTGGGTGGCCATGCGGCAGGTTGAACGCGACGCCCTGGCGCCGCTGCTGCGGCGGCCGAGCGCGCTCTACTGGCTGGTCACGCTGGGGCTGCTGGCCGTGGTCGTCGCCGGGTTCGCGGCGTGGCTGTACCAGTTCCGCAATGGCCTCGGCGTCACCGGGCTCACCTCGCGGGTGACCTGGGGCGTGTACATCGTCAACTTCATCTTCTTCGTGGGCATCAGCTACGCCGGCACCCTGCTGTCCGCCGTGCTGCGCCTGGTGGGCGCCGAGTGGCGACGGCCGATCACGCGGGTCGCCGAGCTGGTGACGGTGGCCGCCCTGGGCATCGCGGCGCTCCTGATCTTCACCGACCTCGGCCAGCCGCTGGCGGCCCCGTGGCGCATGTTGCTGTTCGGCCAGATCTCGGCCCCGTTCGTGTGGGACATGCTGGTGCTCAGCAGCTACTTCACCGGGGCGGCGATCTTCCTCTACCTGCCGCTGATCCCCGACATCGCCCGGCTGCGCGACGCGTTCGCCGGCCGCGGCGGCTGGCGCCACCGCCTCTACGCCGCGCTGGCCCTGAACTGGCACGGCACGCCGAGCCAGGAGCGCCGCTTGCTGCGCGCGACCGCCGTGATGGCGATCAGCATCATCCCGCTGGCGGTCCTGGCGCACTCCGTGGTCGCCTGGATCTTCGGCGTCACCGTGCGCCCGCTGTGGAACAGCACCATCTTCGCCCCCTACTTCGTCTGGGGCGCGATCTTCAGCGGCACCGCCGTCATCATCGTGGTGATGTTCCTCTACCGCCGCTTCTGGCGCCTCGACGCCTACTTCACCGACCGCCACTTCGTGAACCTCGGCTGGATCCTGCTGACGCTCAACCTCGGCTACATGTACTTCACGTTCAGCGAGTACCTCACGATCGGCTACACCGTGACCAAGGACTACGGGCCGGTCCTCGCGGCGATCCTGGGCGGTCAGCACGCCCCGATGTTCTGGTTCGCCATCCTCTTCGGCATGCTCCTTCCCGCCCTGCTCGTCGCCCTGCCATGGACGCGCAACGTCGGCGGGATCACCCTGGCCTCACTGTTCGTCGTCGTCGGCATGTGGCTCAAGCGCTGGGTGATCGTCGTGCCGCCGCAGGAGGTGTCGGGCATCCCCGTCGCCGGCATCCCGCCCTACATGCCCAACGCCATCGAGTGGATCCTCACCGCCGGCGCCGTCGCCGGACTGGCGCTGGTGTTCCTCGTCTTCCAGCGCCTCTTCCCGGTCATCGCCATCTGGGAGGTCGAGCACGGTGAGGCCCACGCGCGGCCCGCAGCGACCGCCACCCCCCACCCGACCGGCGCCCTGCCGCAGGAGGGCTGACGCATGCGCCAACTCCTCATGACCGCCCTCGTGGCCGCCCTCGGCGCCGCGCTCGCCCTCGCGCACGCGCAGGCGCCCGCGCAACTCACGCTGCTGCCCCCGGACGCCATGGTGCAGGGCGAGGAGGCCACGCTGCTGGCCACCCTCACCGACGCCGCGGGCGAGCCGCTCGCCGGCGAGACGCTCACCTTCTTCGCGACCCTGCCCTTCTTCGACTACGTCAGCGTGGTCGAGATCGGCACGGCCCGCACCGACTTCCGCGGGGAGGCGAGCCTGGCGTACACCCCGACCGTCGACGGCGCGCGAACCTTCTCGGTCGCGTACGCGGGAGCCGCGGACACCGCCGCGGCGACCGCCAGTCAGCGGGCGCGCGTCGCCGAGGGCTACCTCGACCCCGTCAGCGCCCCCAAGCCGGCGGTGCTGTCGTGGTTGACCCGCGGCCGCGCCACCGCCCTGCTCCTTCCCGCCATCCTCGGCGTCTGGGTCGTCTTCGGCTACGCTCTGTTCCAGATGGCCCGCATCTCGAACGAAGGTCGCCAGCTGGCGGCCACGGCCTCCGGCACCGAGGCCGGCGCCTGAAGGTGAACCCCCGGACGCCGACCTCCGGCGCGCCCTCGTGAGCGGGCAGGCGCTGCTCGTCCTCGCGGCGGTCGCCAGCGGCGGTGTACTCCTGCTCGCCCTCCTGCCTGCCGCCCCCACCTTGGTGGGGGCGGCCCGTGTCCGAGCACCGCGCCTGCAGACGGCGCAGTTCCTGCTGACCGGCCTGGCCGCCATCTTCGCGACCGGCGCCGCGCTCGACCTCGCGCTGCGGCTGGTCGCGGGCGGCTTCGGCACGCGCTACGTGTGGCAGCACACGGCGAGCTACCAGCCGCTCGGGCAGCGCGTGTCCGCCCTGCTCGCCGGCCAGGAGGGCACGCTGCTGGTCTGGAGCCTGGTCGTCGCCGTCTTCGCGCTGGTCGCCGCATCGCTCGCGCGGCGCGCCTCGCTCGCCGACGCCGCCGCCGCCCGCGCCGCGTACCTGACCATGACCGCGCTGACCCTGGCCCTGCTGGCGACGACGCTGCGCAGCGACCCGTTCCTGAGCTTCGCGGACGCCTTCCCGACGGTCGCGGCGGGCACGGTGCCGATCGAGGGCCGCGGGCTCAACCCCGTGCTGCAGAACCCCTGGATGCCGCTCCACACCGCGCTGACCTTCCTCGGCTACGGCGCCCTGGCGCTCGGCTTCGCGCTGGCGCTGGGCCAGCTCCTGGCCGCGGGCCGCGGCGACGGGCGCGCCATCGAGCGCGGCCGCGCGACGCTCATGCGGGCGGCGGCGGGGAGCTGGCTCGTCCTGACCCTGGCGATCCTCAGCGGCCTGCTGTGGGCGTACGAGGAGATGACCTTCGGCTGGTACTGGTCGTGGGACCCGGTCGAGGCCGCGACCCTGGCGATCTGGCTCGTCCTCACCGCCGCCCTCCACGCGCCGGCGCCCGCGGCCCACGGCGGGCCCGCTCGCTGGCTGGCCACGCCGGTCCTGGTAGCCGGCGCCTGGGTGCTGGTCGTGTTCGCGGCGTTCGTCACCCGCTCGGGACTCCACCCCAGCGTCCACGCCTTCGCCGGCGGGGCCACCGCACCGTTCCTGGGGACCCTGCTGGCCCTGCTCGGCGCCGCCCTCACGGGCGCCACGCTGGCCGCCCGCGCCGGCCTCCGGCGCGCGTCGCGGGACCGTGCGGCCGACCGCGCCCCCGACCCGGCACGACCGGCGGCGCGCGCGCCTTGGGCCGCGACCACCCTGCTGAGCGGGCTCGGCGCCATGGTGATCTGGGGGCTCACCTTCCCCATCCTCGCCACCCGAATCGCCGGCCGACCGATCGAGCTCGAGACCGCCTATTTCAACCTGTGGGGATCTCTCTTCGCGATCGCAATCTTGTTCACGCTGGGCCTCACCACGCCCGGCGCGCGCCTGCGCGGCGACCGCCGCGCGTTGACCGTCGCCCTGCTCGCCACGCTGCTGGCGGCCGCGCTCGCGCCGAGCGAGCGGTGGCGGCTGCTCGACCCCGACCAGCGCGTCGGCCTGGCGCCCCTCTACCAGGCATGGGGGCAACTGAGCGCGCTGGCCCTGCTGCCGCCAGGCCTGTACGCCCTCGCCGCGACGCTCGACCGCTGGACGCGGCGCTGGCGAGACGGCGGCGCGCTCGAGCGCCTGCGCGAGGCGGGGCTGGCGCTGGTCCACGCGGGCTTCGTCCTCACCACCGTCGCGCTCGCGCTCTCGACCCTGCTGACGACCAGCGTCACGCTGCCCGTCGTCCCCGGCGCCGGCGAGCCGACCCGCGCGGGCGCGCTCGCGGTCCACGCCACCGAGTTGCGGCGCACCGACCTCAGCGACGCCCGCGGCGCCGTCGTCGAGCAGCGCGAGGCGCTCGCGGTCACCGTCGCCGTCGGCGGCACGCAGGTGGCCGGCGGCACGGCGGAGCTCACCACCTACCCGGACCGCGGACAGGCGCGCCACGCGCGCGTGCTGATCGACCGCGGCATCTGGACCGACACGCAGGTGATCTACCACGGCGTGGCCGAGTCCGGCCCGGCCGGGTTGCCGGTCACGGTCCGGCGCATCCCGCTGGCCGCGGCGGTGTGGTGGGGCCTGCTGCTGCTCGCCGGCGGCGCCGGCCTCGGCCTGGCCGCCCGCCTCGCGCGCGCCGCGCGGCCACCGGCGGAGGCCGGGGCATGAGCCTGCGACCGGTCTGGAGCGCGGCCCCGGCGATCCCGCCCGCCGGACGCCCGGTGGAAGACGTCGGCATGCCGCCGGCCGCGATCACGCTCGGCGCGGTCGCGAAGCGCTACGGCCGCCACCTGGCGCTGGAGCGCGTCGACCTGCGCATCGACGCGGGCACGACCGTGGCGCTCACCGGCGCCAACGGCGCCGGCAAGAGCACGCTGCTCGGCCTGATCTCCGGGACGGTGTCGCCCAGCTCCGGCCGGGTGACGCTGGCCGGCGCCCGCGCGGGTGACGGGAGCCGCGCCCGCGGACGGATCCTCGGCGTCCTGCACCACCGCACCATGCTGTACGACCGCCTGACGGGATCGGAGAACCTGCGGCTGCACGCCACCGTCCGCGGCCTGCCGCTAGGGCGCGTCGACGCGGTCCTGGCGCAGGTCGACCTGCGCGACGCGGCCCACCGCCCGGTGGCGACCTACTCCCACGGCATGCGCAAGCGCCTGTCGCTGGCGCGGCTGCTGCTGCACGAGCCGGCCGTTCTGCTGCTCGACGAGCCCTTCGCCGGGCTCGACGCCGCCTCCCAGGAGCGGCTCGCGCAGATCGTCGAGGGGCTGCGGGGACGCCACACGATCGTCTTCTCCACCCACGACCTCCCTCGCGCCGCGGCGCTCGCGGACCGGGTGCTGACCCTGGCGGCCGGCCGCATCGCCGACGACCGGCCGACCGAGGTCCAGCCGGGCAGCGAGCGGCCCGCAGTCGAGGCAGCTGCCCACCCCGCGCCCTTCGCGCCCGCGCCCCGCGGGGCCGCGGTCACCGGCTTCGCCCGCACGGTCGCGGCGCTTCTCACCAAGGACCTCCGCATCGAGTCGCGGGCGCGCTCGGTCTCGACGGCGATGCTCATGCTGGCCGGGCTGCTGGCGGTGGTGCTGGGCATGGCGTTCGAGCCGCTCGCCAACGACCCCGCCGTCCTCTCGGGCGCGCTCTGGGTGCTGATCACCTTCGCGGCGCTGCACGGCCTGGCCCGCAGCTTCGACGCCGAGTTCCACGACGACGCCCTGCGCGGCCTGCTGCTCACGGGCGCCGATCCCGCGGCGATCTACCTCGGCAAGGTGCTCGGCACGGCGACGTTCCTGTTCGGCGTCGCGCTGGCCTCGGTCGGGCTGATCTCGCTCTTCTTCGGCGCGCCCGCGCTCTTGGGTGCCCTACCCGGCCTGCTGCTCCTGATCGCCCTGGCGGCCCTCGGCCTGACGGCCGTCGGCGGCCTGACCACCGTCATGGCCCGCCACTCGGGCCTCGGCGAGACGCTCCTGCCGCTCCTGCTGCTGCCCCTGGTGGTGCCGGTCCTGCTCGCCGGCGTCGCCAGCGTGCCCGTGCTGCTCGAGACCGGCCGGCTCGATCCCGGCTGGCTGCGGGTGCTGCTCGCGTACGACGTCGGCATGCTCGTCGCCACCACCGCCTTCTTCGAACACCTGCTGGAGGGATGACATGAACTGGATCGCCTGGCGCTCGCTCGGTGCCGCGGGGCTGCTGGCGCTGCTGGCATCGACCTTCTTCATGACCACCGCGGCGTCGCGCACGTTCTACGGCATCGACCACCCGGTGAACCTGATCTTCTACTACCACGTCGCCGTCGCCTGGGTCGGCTTCGCGGGCCTGCTGCTGGCCGCTCTCGCCAGCGGCGCCTACCTGGTCACGCGGGCGCCCGGCTACAGCTGGCTGGCGGAGGCCTGCATCGCCGTCTCCTTCGCCTTCATCACGCTGACGCTCGCCACCGGCTCGGTGTGGGCGCGCTTCATCTGGAACTCGTGGTGGGAGTGGAGCGACCTGCGGCTGGTGACCGCGCTGGTGGTGTGGTTCATCTACGCCGCCTACCTGGTGTTCCGGCACCAGGCGCAGGACGGCGCCGTCCACGCCAAGGCGGCGGTGTTCAGCCTGGTCGCGTTCGTGTCGGTGCCGATCACCGTCGCCTCGACCCGGCTGTGGCAGAGCCCCTTCCACGGCACCAGCCTCGGCACGGACAGCGTCGACATCCACGGGCTGGCGTTCGCCCTGTCGCTCATCGGCACGGGCCTCGTCTACCCCTACCTGGTCGCCACCCGCTGGCGGACGCACCGGCTCGCGGACGAGCTCGAGGCGATCGAGGCGCAGGCATGACCGGCCCCGAGCTCGTCCTCGTCGCGACCTTCGCCGCCATCTGGCTGCTGCCCATCGGGCTCACGATCGCCTGGGAGCGCCGCAACCGCGGCCTGCGCGCGAGCGTCGAGCGTGCGCGCGCCGAGCGCGCGCGGCGGGTCCACCCGCAATGAACCCGCGCGTACGGCTCGTCGGCGCCACGCTGATCGCGCTGCTGGCGATGGGCACGGTGCTGCTCGGCACCTGGCAGTCCGCGGTGCCGTTCGTCTCGCCCGCGGAGCTGGACGCCTCGCTCCTGGGCCGGCGGGTGCAGGTCGAGGGCCTCGTCCGCGGCCTCGAGCCCTACCCCGAAGGGCTGCGCTTCGACCTGAGCGACGGCATGGGCGCCGTCGTGGCGGTGGAGTACCGCTACGGCGCAGGCCGCCCGCTGGCGCTCGACGAGGGCCGCCTGGCCATCGCCAAGGGCGTCTACCGCGACGGCCGCATCGTGGCGCAGCAGGTCTCGGTCCGGGCGCACGAGGGCGTGGAAGAGCCCTGACGCGCGGGCGCGGGCGACCCTCGCGCGTCTCCCGCGGTACCCTCGCGACGTGCGCGTCGCCGACCTCCCCACCCCCGCCCTGATCGTCGACCTGGACCGCGTCGACGCCAACCTCCTCCGCGGCCAGGCGTACGCCAGCGCGCAGGGGGTCGGCCTGCGGCCGCACACCAAGACCCACAAGGGACCGCGCTTCGCCCGGGCGCAGGTGGAAGCGGGCGCCGCCGGCATCTGCGTGGCCAAGCTCGGCGAGGCCGAGATGATGGCCGACGCCGGCCTCGACGACGTCTTCATGCCCAACACCGTGATCGGGCCGGACAAGGCGGCGCGCGCGGTGGCGCTCGCGCAGCGCGTCCGCTTCGCCATCGGCGTGGACCACCCGGAGCAGGTGGCGCAGCTGGCGGCCGCGGCCTACGGGGCCACCACGCCGCTCGCCGTGATGGTCGAGGTCAACGTGGGCGCCGGGCGCGGCGGCGCGGCCGCCGGCGAGGTCGCCGAGCTCCTGCGCCGGGTTCGCGAGGCCCCCGGCCTCCGCGCCCGCGGCGTCTACGCCT
>JAHYJQ010000139.1 GCA_019429025.1 Trueperaceae bacterium
CCGCCACGGCCGACCTCGCCGTGGCGAGCGAACGCGAGGCGGCGCTGGCCGCGGCGCGCGATGCCTTGGTCTCCGAGCGCGACGAGCTGGCTTCGCAGCGCGCCGCGTTGGTGTCCGAGCGGGACGCGCTGGCGTCCGAGCGGGACGCGCTGGCGTCCGAGCGGGACGCGCTGGCGTCCGAGCGCGACGAGCTGGCTTCGCAGCGCGACGCGCTGGTGTCCGAGCGCGACGATCTCGCGGCGCGCCTCGATCTCGCGGAGGCCGCGGGCGCGGCGGCGATGCAGCGCCTCGACGAGACCGCCGAGGCCCTCGAGGACGCCCAGGGACGGGCCACCCGGCTCACGGGGCGGCTGTCGGAGCTGCTCGAGGAGCAGGCCGGCCTGCAGGAGACGACCCAGGCGCAGCGCGACGCGCTCGCGGCCGTGCGGGCCGATCTCGAGACCACCCAGACGGAGATCGCTCGCCTGACCGGCGCGCGTGGCATCTACACGGTCCAAGCGGCCGACTCGCTCTCGTCCATCGCGACGTTCTTCTACCGCGACGGCAACCGCTGGCCCGACATCCTGGCCGCGAACGACAACCTGATCGAGGATCCCGACCTGATCTTCGCGGGGATGGTGCTGATCGTCCCCGAGTGAGGAGCCGCCAGCCACGGGAGGAACCCATGGAGCCGCCGCCCGGCGCGTCGCCGCCGATCGAGCTACGCCCCCTCGACCTGACCCGCTTGACCGACGACGACGTCCGGGCGCTGTTGCCGCTCGCGGCGGTGCTGCGGAGGGAGGCGCGGCCGGACGACGCTCCCCCGACCGCCGCGAGCCTGCGCGCGTCGCTCGGAGCGACGGCCGGGATGAAGGAGTTGGCCGTCGAGGCGGTCGTCGCCTGGGAGGGCGCGCGCGCCGTCGGTCGCGCGTTCGCGTACGTGCCCATCGGGGTCGACAACCGCCACCTGCTGCAGCTCGACCCGCAGGTCCTGCCCGATCGACGCAGGCGTGGGGTGGGCAGGGCGATGCTGGGCTGGGCCTTCGGGATCGCGCGCAGACACGGCCGGCGCCTGATCGTCGGCGGCACGGGCGCGCGGGTGCCGGCGGGCGACGCGTTCGCGCTCGCGTTCGGGGCCGTGCCCTCGTTGCGGGCGAGCCTGAACGAACTCGATCTCGAGGAGCACGGCCCGCGCCTGTTCGGGCCCGACGGGTTGGTCGCCGCCTGGATCCGCGAGGGTCCGGAGCGCGCGCCCGGGTACGAGCTGATGTGGTTGCCGCGTCCCTATGCGGCGGACGTGCTGGCCCCCTTCGCGGCGCTGAAGTCGGCGATGAACGACGCGCCGCGAGGCGAACTCGACGTCGAGGACCGGGTCTACACCGAGGATTCGCTGCGCGACACCGACGCCTTCGAGTTCGCGGCGGGCTACCTGCCGTGGACGCTGGTGGCGCGGCACGTCGAGAGCGGCGACTACGCCGGCTTCACCGAGATGGTGTGGCACCCCGACAACCCGGCGATCGCGTTCCAGGGCGACACGGCGGTGGTGCCGGCGCACCGCGGGCACGCGCTCGGCAAGTGGTTGAAGGCGACGACGCTCGACCGCTTGCGCCGCGAGCGGCCACAGGTGCGGGTCGTGCGCACCGGCAACGCCGACAGCAACGCGGCGATGCTGGCGATCAACCACGCGTTGGGCTTCCGCCAGGCGGAGGGTGGTTCGGCCTACCAGCTGGACGTGGAGGAGCTCGCCCGGCGCCTGTGACCGGCGAAGCGCTCGTCCGCGCGGTCGCGCACGCCCTAGCGACCGGCGACGCAACCGCCGAGCGCCGGGGCCCCCAGCGTCAGTGGCCCGCGTCGTGAGCGGCCGCGCCGTCGGGCCACCAGGCGTCGACCCAGCCGCGGAGCAGGGCGATCTCCTCGCCCTGCTCCGCGATGACGTCGCGGGCCAGCGCCGCCACCTCGGCCCGCGGCGGCGGTTCGAGCGCGAGCGCCTCGCGCGCCATCGCGATCGCCATCTCGTGGTGCATGATCATGTCGAACACGAAGACCACGTCGACCGCCGGGGGCGTCAGCCCCTCCAGGCGGCGCATCATCGGCGCGTAGTCGGCCGGTGGCGCTTCGGGGTACCAGGCCGCCAGCCACGCCTCGAGCTTGGCGACCTCGTCGGCCTGCGCGGCGACGATGTCTCGCGCCAGCGCCCTGACCTCGGGGCGCTCGCCGCGCTCGGCCACCTCGCGGGCGGTGTCGACGGCTTCCTGGTGGTGGGGGATCATGCCGGCGATGAACTCCGCCTCGCTGGTGACGGGCGCGTGCAGCGCCGCGCCTGCGCCGTGGCCCGCGGCGCCGTGCTCGACGGCGGCAGTCGCGCCGGCGCGCGGCAGGTCGACGGCGACGCTGACGGCGACCAGCGCGGTAGCGAGCGAGAGCAGGAGGACGGTGCGGCCGATCAGGTCGGTGAACACGCGGACCTCACCCCGCCACCGCGAGCTGCGGCGCCGCTTCGCGTACCGACCCGACCTCTGCCGCCATCGGCGGGCGGAAGCGCCGCAGCCTCAGCGCGTTGCTGACGACGAACACACTGGAGAGGCCCATCGCGGCCGCCGCGATGATCGGCGACAGCAGGAGCCCGAAGGCGGGGTAGAGCACGCCGGCGGCCACCGGGATGAGCAGCGTGTTGTAGCCGAAGGCCCAGAAGAGGTTCTGGCGGATGTTCGCCAGCGTCGCCCGTGAGAGCGCGATCGCGTTGGGCACGTTGCGCAGGTCGCCCGACATGAGCACGACGTCGGCCGACTCGATGGCGACGTCGGTGCCGGTGCCGATCGCCAGTCCGACGTCGGCCTGGGCCAGGGCGGGGGCGTCGTTGATGCCGTCGCCGACGAACGCGACCTTCGTGCCGGAGGCCTGCAGGGCGCGGACCGCCTCCGCCTTGCCGTCGGGCAGGACCTCGGCGAGGACGTCGTCGATGCCCAGCTTGGCGGCGATGGCGCGGGCGGTGCGGGCGTCGTCGCCGGTGATCATGGCGACCCGCTTGCCGAGCGCGTGGAGCGCCGCGACCGCCTCCGCCGAGGAGGGCTTGAGGGCGTCGGCGACGGCGATCACGCCGGCTGCGCGCCCATCGACGGCCACGTAGACGGCGGTCTTGCCCTCGTCGGAGAGCCGCGCGACCGCGCCCGCGAGCCGGCCGGGATCGATGCCGAGGCGCTGCAGGTAGCGGCCTGCGCCGACCTGCACGCTGCGGCCGTCGACGCGGCCCGCGACGCCGAAGCCGGGCGTCGCCTCGAAGGCCTCGACGTGCGGCAGGGCATCCGCGCCGCGGCTGGCGCGCGCAGCGGACACGATGGCGCCGGCGATCGGGTGCTCGGAGTCGGCCTCGACGGCGCCGACGAGCGTGAGCAGGGTGGTCTCGTCGAAGCCGTCGGCGGTCACGACGTCGGTGACCTCGGGTCGGCCCTTGGTGAGGGTGCCGGTCTTGTCGAGCGCGACGACGTCGGCCTGGCCGACCCCTTGCAGGGCCACGCCGTTGCGGAACAGGACGCCCATCTCGGCCGCCTTGCCGGTACCCACCATGATCGAGGTCGGGGTGGCGAGCCCCATCGCGCAGGGGCAGGCGATGATCAGCACGGCGACCGTGTTGACCAGCGCGAACGTGAGCGCGGGCTCGGGGCCGAAGACCAGCCAGGTGACGAGCGTGAGCGCGGCGATGGCGAGCACCACCGGCACGAAGACCCGCACCACGCGGTCGACCAGCGCCTGGATCGGCAGCTTGGAGCCCTGCGCGGCCTCGACCATGGCGATGATCTGCGCCAGCACGGTGTCGGCGCCGACGGCTCGGGCCTCGAAGCGCAGCGAGCCGTTGGTGTTGATCGTGCCGCCGGTGATCGGGTCGCCGGCCCGCTTGGCGACCGGGATCGGCTCGCCCGAGATCATCGACTCGTCGACGTACGACTCGCCGGCGACGACCACGCCGTCGACCGGCACGCGCTCGCCCGGGCGCACGGCCACCACGTCGCCGCGGCGCACGGCGTCGACGTCGACCTCGAGCTCCACGCCGTCGCGCTCGACGCGCGCGGTGCGCGGCTGCAGCCGCATGAGCGCGCGGATGGCGTCGCCGGTGCGGCCCTTGGCGGCCGCCTCGAAGTAGCGCCCCAGCAGGATGAGCGTGACGATGACGGCCGCGGCCTCGAAGTAGACGTGCACGGTGCCGGCGGGCAGCAGCCAGGGGGTGAAGGTGGCGACGACCGAGTAGCCGTAGGCGGCGCTGGTGCCGATCATCACCAGCGAGTTCATGTCGGGCGATCCACGGCGCAGCGCCGGCCAGCCCTTCTGGAAGAAGCGCAGCCCGGGGCCGAACATCACGCCGGTCGCGAGCACGAAGAACAGGTAGGCCAGCGTCTGCTGGGGGACCAGCGCGTGCAGCCAGTCGCCCACGGGCGGGATCATCATCGCGCCCATGTCGAGCGCGAAGACCGGCACCGTCAGCGCGGCCGCGATGATCACCGCGCGCCGCAGCTCGATCCTCTCGGCCTCGCGTCGCTCGCGCTCGGCGTCGCTGCGCGACTGCTGCTCGGCCTGCTCCAGCACGTCGTAGCCGGCGTCGCGGATCGCCTCGGTCAGGCGGCTGACGGGCGCGACGTCGGGGAGGTAGCGCAGGGTGGCGCGCTCGGTCGCGAGATTGACGCTGGCGGAGAGCACGCCGTCCACCTTGGAGAGCGCCCGCTCGACGCGTGCGCTGCAGGCGGCGCAGGTCATGCCGGTGACGGAGAGCTCGGACTCGGCGACCACCGGCTCGTAGCCGGCGTCGCGGATGGCGTCGAGCACGCCGATCGGCGTCAGTTTGGCGGGGTCGAACACCACCGTGGCCTGCTCGGTGGCGAGGTTGACGTTGGCCTCGGCGACACCCTCGAGGCGGCCGAGGGTGCGCTCGACGCGGGCGCTGCACGACGCGCAGGTCATGCCGGCGACGCCGACGCGGAGGCTGCCGGTGGTGGGGGTGGAGGTGGGGGTCTCGGTCATGGAGGGCTCCAGGGATCGCGCCGAACCGAGCCCCAGGCTATCCCACCCGGGGTGGGGTAGGGGTCGGGAAGACGACGGCGGGGCTCAAGAGCGGTACTTCAGGGCCTCCATCAACTCGTCGACGACGTGCTCGGTGTCGCCCCGGAGGGCCGCCGTCGCGACGTGGTCGCGCATGTGCGAGCGCAGCACCGCCTCGCTCACCTTGCGCAGCGCGCCCTGGACGGCGCTGACCTGCTTGAGCACGTCGACGCAGTAGACGTCGGGGTCGTCGAGCATGCGGAGCACCCCCTCGACGTGACCGCGGACGCTCTTGAGACGCCGCGATGCGTCCTGGCGGGTGGCGGGGTCGAGGTGCAGGCAGCCGCTGTGGGCGTCGCCGTGCCCGTGCTCCCCGAGTGTCGCGACCGCAGCGTCGCTCATGCTGCCGGCGCCGCCTGGTAGCCCTCGTCCTGGACGGCCGCCAGCAGCGCGTCGAGGGCCGCTTCGCCCTCCACCTGCGCGCGCCCGGGCGTCAGCTCGACGTGGGCGGCGGTCACGCCGGGGACCTTCTCGAGCGCCTTCTTCACCGCGGCGACACAGTGGCCGCAGGTCATGCCATCGATCTTGAGTTCCGTCATCGGTTGCCTCCAGGTTCGACCTCGGTTGATGTGTCGGCCACCCCCCTGTGGGGGAGGGTTCACACCGCAGACTACTGCGGAGGCGCCGGGGCAGAAGTCATCCCCGACGCCGACGCCCGCCGGAGGCGGTACGGTGGTGGTACGGAACGACCACCGAGGCCGGCGCCGTTCGCGCCACGCGGGCGCGGGCCGCCGCAGCCGGAGGAGGCACCCATGCCGACGCGCTCGTCGACCCGCCGCGTTCTTCGGCCCGTGCTGGCGTGGGGCGCGGCCACCGTTCGCGCGCGCCGCCCCGGGGTGGCGCCATGACCGCCGCCGGCCCCCGCCCCGTGCGCGCCCCCCGCGGACCCCGCCGCACCGCCAAGGGATGGATCCAGGAGGCGGCCAAGCGGATGCTCATGAACAACCTCGACCCGGAGGTCGCCGAGCACCCCGACGAACTCATCGTCTACGGCGGGCGCGGCAAGGCCGCGCGCAACTGGCAGGCGTTCGAGGACCTGGTCGCCACCCTCGACCGGCTCGAGAACGACGAGACGCTGCTGGTCCAGTCCGGCAAGCCGGTCATGGTGGCCCGCACGCACGCGCTGGCGCCGCGCGTCATCCTCGCCAACGCCAACCTGGTGCCCAAGTGGGCGGACTGGGACCACTTCGACGCCCTCGACCGCGCCGGCTTGATGATGTACGGCCAGATGACGGCCGGCTCGTGGATCTACATCGGCACCCAGGGGATCCTGCAGGGCACCTACGAGACCTTCGCCTCCGCCGCCAGGCTGCGCTTCGGCGGCACGCTCGCGGGCACGATCACGGTGACGGCCGGCCTTGGCGGCATGGGCGGCGCGCAGCCGCTGGCCATCGCGCTGGCGGGCGGCGTCGCGCTGTGCGTCGAGGTCGACCCGACCCGGATCGCCCGGCGGCTCGAGACGCGCTACCTCGACGAGGTCGCCGACTCGCTCGACGATGCGCTCGCTCGGGCCGAGGCGGCCAGGTCGGAGCGGCGCCCGCTGTCGATCGGCCTGCTGGGCAACGCCGCCGAGGTGCTGCCCGAGATGGTGCGCCGCGGCTTCACGCCCGACCTGGTCACCGACCAGACCAGCGCCCACGACCCTAGGTTCGGCTACGTCCCGCCGATGACGCCCGACGAGGACGCCGCCGCGCTGCGCGAGCGCGATCCCGAGGGCTACATGCGGCGCGTGCGCGCGGGCATGGCCGACCACGTGCGCGCCATCCTCGAGATGCAGCGCCGCGGCGCGGTGGCCTTCGACTACGGCAACAACCTGCGCGCCGAGGCCCGCGTGGCCGGCGTCGAGGACGCCTTCGACTACCCCGGCTTCGTCCCCGCCTTCATCCGCGAGTCGTTCTGCGAGGGGCGCGGCCCCTTCCGCTGGGTCGCGCTCTCCGGCGACCCGGCGGACATCGCCGCCACCGACCGGGCGCTGCTGGAGCTCTTCCCGGACGACGCGCGGCTGCAGAGCTGGCTGCGCTACGCCGGCGAGCGCGTGGCCTTCCAGGGGCTGCCGGCGCGCATCTGCTGGCTCGGCTACCGCGAGCGCGACCGCGCCGGCCTGCGCTTCAACGAGCTGGTCCGCAGCGGCGAGGTGTCGGCGCCCATCGTCATCGGTCGCGACCACCTCGACGCGGGCTCGGTCGCCAGCCCCTACCGCGAGACCGAGGCGATGCGCGACGGGTCGGACGCCGTGTCCGACTGGCCCCTGCTGAACTTCGCGCTGGGCGCGAGCTCGGGCGCGGCCTGGGTCAGCTTCCACCACGGCGGCGGCGTCGGCATGGGGTACAGCCAGCACGCCGGCCTGGTGGCCGTCGCCGACGGCAGCGACGAGGCCGAGGCCCGCCTCCGCATGTGCCTGCTCAACGACCCCGCCCTGGGCGTGGCGCGCCACGCGGACGCCGGCTACGAGACCGCCCTGCGGGTGGCGGCCGAGCGCGGGCTCGACCTGCCCGGGCAGGGGGCGGCGGGGCGCGGCCCCGAGGAGCGCCGTTGAGCGGCCCTGCCACGCTCCCGCCGGGCACCTTCGCGTGCGCGGGCGACCTGCCGACGAGCCGCGGCCTCGAGGCCGAGACGCTGCTCACCGGCATCGCGGAGATCGTCACCCCCGATGGCCCGGGCCCACGCCGCGGCCCCGATCAGGGGCGCCTGCGGCGCGTCCCGGACGCCGCCGTGGCGATCGCCTGCGGCCGCGTCGACTGGGTCGGCCCCGCCGCCGCGTGGCAGGGCGAGGCCGTGCACGTCGTCGACCTCGGCGGCCGCGCGGTCGTCCCCGGGCTGGTCGACCCGCACACCCACCTGCTGTGGGGCGGCGACCGCTACGACGATCTCGAGGCGCGCCTCGCCGGCGAGCCCTACGAGGCGATCCTGGCGCGCGGCGGCGGCATCCGGCACACGATGCGGGCGACCGCGGCCGCCGACCGGGCCACGCTCGTGCGTTCGGCGCGCGGCCGGCTCGACGCGCTG
>JAHYJQ010000140.1 GCA_019429025.1 Trueperaceae bacterium
CGAGATCCAGCGGCTGGTCGCCGACCTGCGCGAGCGGCGCGGGCTGGGCGTGTTGCTCACCGACCACAGCGTGCGCGAGACGCTCGCCATCGCCGACCGGGTGGTGCTCATGTTCGACGGCCGCGTGCGCTTCGACGGCTCGCCGGCCGCGTTCGCCGAAGACCCCGACGTCCGCGCCTCCTACCTGGGTCACGAGTTCCAGCTGTGAGGAGCCGATCGGCATCCGGAGGGTGAGCGCTTGACCTACGTCGTCGGCCTCGTCGCGCTGCTCTTGCTGTTGGCGGGCGTCATCGCGTACGCCGGCGATCGGCTCGGCACCTGGGTCGGCCGCCGGCGCCTGACCCTGTTCGGCGCGCGCCCGCGGCGCACGGGACAGATCGTGGGGGTGGCCGCCGGCATCGTCATCATGCTCACCACCCTCGGCGTGCTTGCGCTTGCCTTCCGCAACGCCACGCAGACGCTGCTGAACGCGCAGCGCACCGCGCAGCAGCTCACCGAACTGCAGGCTCAGGAACGCGCGCTCCAGCGCGAGCTCAGCGACCTGCTGGCCCAGCAGGCGGCGCTGGAGGCCGATCTGGGCGCCGCCCGGGAGACGATCGGCGAGGCCGAGAGCGCCCGCGACGCGGCGCTGGCCGAGCGCGACGCCCTGCGCGCCGAGGCGGAGGCGACCCGCGTCCAACTGCTCGAGCTCGGCGAGCAGCTGGCGTCCGCTCGCGAGGACCTCGACGACGTCGAGGCGGCGCTGGCGCAGGCGAGGGCCGAACGTGACGGCGCGGTCGCCGAGGCGGCGGCGGCGCGTCGCGAGATCGTGGCCCTCGAGACCGAGGTCTCCCAGGTCGAGGCCGCGCTGCTGGCGGCGGACGCCCGACTGCTCGAACGCGACGTGCAGCTCGCCGAGGCCGACGCGGCGCTGGCCGCAGCAGACGAGCTGCGCCTGGCATCGGAGGCGGCGGCCGTCGAGGCGATCGCGGCCGCGGCGGCGGCCGAGGGCGCCCAGGCAGTGGCGGTGAGCGAGCTGGAGGAGGCGGAGGCGGACCTGGCGGCCGCGGAGGCCGCCCGGGCCGAGGCTGTCGCCGAGCGTGAGCAGGCGGTCCTCGCGCGGGAGGCGGCGCAGGCGCAGGTCGAAGACCTCAACCGCCGCATCGACCAGCTGGTGGCCCAGGCGGCCGCGTTGAGCGCTGAGGCCAGCAGCCTCGAGGCGCTCGCGCAGCGGCTGACGGCCGAGGCGGAGGCGCTGGAGCGCGAGAACGTCGGCCTGCAGGCGCGCAACGACCAGCTCGCGGAGAGCAACGCCGAGTTGCTGTCCCGCAGCTCCGCGCTTCAGGAGCTCAACGCATCGCTGCAGTCGGAGATCCTCTCCGGCAACGAGGAGGTCCGCGCGCTGCAGGACCAGGTCGTCGGTCTGAACGACCGCCTCGAGGAGCAGGCCCGCCGTCTGGCGGAACTCCAGCAGGAGTTCGCCCGCGCCGCCTCGGGCGAGGTCACCTTCGCCCGCGACCAGGTGATCTACTCCGGCGCGCTGTACGCGGCCGACGCCGCCGAGGCGCGCGACGAACTGGCGGCGTTCGTCCGGGAAGCCAGCGCCCACACCGCTCGCCTCGGCGCCGGCGACGTCGTCCTGACGGCCGAGCAGTTCGCCGGGCTCGTCGAGGTCATCAGCGAGACGGAGGGTTCCGACCTGGTCCGCTTCATCTCGCCGCGCAACCAGTTCAACCCGGCGCGCGTCGAGGTGATGATCGAGGCGCTGGAGAACACCCGGCTGTTCGAGGCGGGGCAGCTGCTGATGTCGCGGCGCGTGCACCTGGGGACGGCCGAGCTGCCGGCCACGCTGGACGAGGTGCGAGGCTGGATCGCCCAGTTCCGTGCCGACATCATCCGCACGCTGCGGCGCAGCGGGCTCGACGAGCTGCAGGCGCCGGTCTTCGTCGGGTCGAGCGACGAGGCGTTCGCCAACCAGCTCATGCGGCTGGAGGGCGCCGCGGTGATCGGCGTGGTCGCGCGCGAGCCCATCGAGCGGGCGGGCCCGGCCTACGTCGAGTTCGTCATCCTCTATTAGGCTCGCGGCGCCCGGGTACCCGGCTCAGGCCGTGGCCTCGGCCGGCTTGGTCGGCAGCCGCAGCAGGTAGGTGCACAGGATCACCATGATGGTCAGGAGCAGCGCCTTGACCCACACGACCGGGATCACCGCGATGCTGACGCTGATCGTCAGGACGATCGTCGTCACGGCCACCGTCTTGGCGCGCGCCGTCATGCCCTTGCCGTCGCGCCAGTCGCGGATGAGCGGGCCGAACACGCGGTGGTTCATCACCCAGTTGTAGAAGCGCGGGCTCGAGCGCGCGAAGAAGTAGGTCGCCACGATGATCCAGATCGTGGTGGGCCAGCCGGGCAGGACCACCCCGATCGCGCCGGACGCCACGCAGAGCCAGCCGAGCGCGATGAACAGGCCGCGCAGCAGCGGGTTGCGGATGACGCGCGCCTCGTGGCTGTAGTCGACCCATGGACGGCCGCCCTCGCGGGTGCCGGCCGACGTCGCCCGGGACGGCGCGGAAGGCAGGGCATCGTCGTTCATCCCCCGCATCCTAACCTCGGACCTCGGGCGCCGCGGTTGCCCGAGGCCCCCCGCGGTCCGGTGGCTCAGGCCCTCGGGTTCTGCGCCCGAAGCAGGTCGCGGATCTCCGTCAGCAGGGCGACGTCGGCCGGCGGCGCCGCGGGCGTCGCGGGCTCCTCGACGACCGGCTCGGCTCTGGCGAAGCGCGCCTGCGCCCGCGTGTAGGCCCGGATGACCATGAAGATCGCGAAGGCCACGATGACGAAGTTGACCACCGTGTTGAGGAAGGCGCCGATCTGGATGACGGGCGCCCCCGCCTCGACGGCCGCGGCGACCGACGGGTAGGCGGCGGCGTCCTTGAGGATGATGCCGAGGTTGGCGAAGTCGACCCCGCCGATGAGCAGGCCGAGCGGGGGCATGATCACCTGGTTGACGAGCGAGGCGGTGATCTGGCCGAAGGCCCCGCCGATGACCACGGCGACGGCGAGGTCCACGACGTTGCCACGGTTGATGAACTCGCGGAACTCCTGGAGCATGGCGGTCCTCCTCGTTGGCGGTGGCGCCCGTGCGGGCTTCCGCGGGTTCCCCACTCTACGCTCCGACCGATCCAGGACATCGGCTCACCTTCGGTGACGTAACATGCGGCCGACATGGCCGCGCTTCAGGTGCTCGTCGCCGACGATCAAGAGGGACACCGGAAACTGCTGGACCTGCTCCTCTCCATCGAGGGGTACGAACTGACGCTGGTCGAGGACGGCCGCGAGGCGCTCGAGCACCTGCAGAAGCACACGCCCGATCTCGCGATCCTCGACGTGGCGATGCCCTTCCTGAGCGGGCTCGAGGTCGCCGACCGCATGCGGCGCGTGGGCCGGCTCAAGGACACCAAGATCATCGTGTTGACGGCCTCACGCGACGAGCGGACGCGCGAGCGCGCGCGCGAGCTGGCGGTGGACGCGCTGGTCCTCAAGCCCCTCGAGGGGAAGGACTTCCGGGCGCTCGTCAAGAGCGTGTTGGCCGGCGAGCCGCAGACGATCTAGACCGCGCTGGCAAGCGGTTTCGCGTGGGCACGCGCTGAAGGGCGGGCACGCACTGCAGTGCGGGCACGGTCAAGCGCGCCGTTGCCGCCTCGCCTCGAAGAGCAGCAGGGCGCCCGTCGTCGCCACGTTCAGGCTGTCCGCCAGGCCCCGCATCGGCACCCGCACGCGCTCGTCCGCGGCCGCCAGCCACGCCGGCGAGAGGCCCTCGTGCTCGGTGCCCAGGACGATGGCGGTGGGGCCACGGAGGTCGGCGTCCCACAGGTCGCGTTCGGCGCCCGGGCTGGTGACGACCAGGCGCACGGCCCGGCGCCGCAGCGCCGCGCGGAGTTCGTCGGGCGCGACGGCCAGCACGGGGCGCGAGAACAGGCTGCCCATGCTGGCGCGGACCACGTTCGGGTTGTGCAGGTCGGTGCCGCGGCCGGTGACGAACACCGCGTCGGCGCCGGCCGCGTCGGCCGTGCGCAGGAGCGCCCCCAGGTTCCCCGGCTTCTCCAACCCGTCCGCCACCAGGTAGAGCCCATCCTCGGGCCAGGCCAGCCGGTCGAGGGTCAGGTCGGGCGGCTCGAACAGCGCGACGACGCCGTCGGGGTGCTGGCGCAGGCTGACCTTCGCGAACGCCGGCGCGCTCAGCTCGACGCGCTCGACGCCGGCGACGTCGAACCGGCCCGCGAGGGCGACCGCCTCGGGCGAGGCGAGCGCGGCGCAGGTGGCGATGAGGCGGGGGCGCCAGCCGCCGTCGAGTGCCCGCACGACCTCGCGCGCGCCCTCCACCAGCGCCACGCCCTCGGCGTCGCGGGCGCGGCGCTCGCGCAGGCGCACGAGCCGCTTGACGAGCGGGTTGCCGGGGCTGTCGATCGCGCGGGCCATCGCGCGCCATGCTACCCCCCGTCGGTAGACTGCGGCATGACCCCCTGGATCTCGCCCGAGACGCTGCAGGCGCGGATCGGTTCGCCCGACCTGCGCGTCGTCGACGTCCGCTCCAGCCTCGCCGACCACGGGGCCGGCCGCCGCGCCTACCTGGCCGGTCACCTGCCTGGCGCCGTCTTCCTCGACCTCGAGACCGACCTCTCCGGGCCGCTCGCGGCGCACGGCGGCCGGCACCCGCTGCCCGATCCCGAGCGGGCGGCGGTCGTCTTCGGCGCCGCCGGCATCGGCGCCGACACCCACGTGGTCGCGTACGACGACGCCGGCGGGATGATCGCCGGCCGCGTGTGGTGGATGCTGCGCTGGCTCGGCCACGAGCGGGTGCAGGTGCTCGACGGCGGCGTCGACGCCTGGACGGCCGCCGGCGGCGCGATGGTGACGGAGGTCCCGGCGGTCGCGCCGGCCGTCCTCGAGCCGCGCGTGCGCGACGGCATGACGGTGGACCGCGCCTGGCTGCTGCGGCACGGGGGCGACCCCGGCGTGGTCGTCGTCGACGCGCGCGCGCCCGAGCGGTACCGCGGCGACGTCGAGCCGCTCGACGTGCGCGGCGGCCACATCCCCGGCGCGATCAACCTGCCCTACGCCGACAACCTCGACGGCGGCCGCTTCCGCGCGCCCGAGGCCCTGCGGGTGCGCTATGCCGCGCTGGCGGAGGCCGACAGCGTCGTCGTCTACTGCGGCTCGGGCGTCTCGGCGGCGCACGACCTGATGGCGCTCGAGGCCTGCGGCATCGCCGGCGCGCGCCTCTACCCGGGCTCCTGGTCGGACTGGGTGTCGTACGCCGACGCGGAGGTCGCGCTGGGGCCGGGGCCGGAGCCTCACGGGGGCTGAGCGGAGCCGGTGCGGCGGCGGGCGTGCGTTCCCATCCGCCGCCCACCTCGGTCCCGTACGCTTGGGGTATGGACGTCGCCTCCGAGACACCCCGTCAGCCGCTCGGCCGCTGGCTGCGCGAGCCGGTCAACACCCTCACCCACGGGTTGGGCGCGCTGCTGGGCGTCGTCGGCCTGGTCGTGCTGCTCGTGCTCTCGGAGGGCGAGCCCTGGCGCACGGTCGCCTTCTCGGTCTACGGCGCGTCGCTCATCGCGCTCTACCTCGCCAGCAGCGTGATGCACGGCGCCATCGCGCCCGCGAGGGTCATTCGGCGGCTGCGGATCCTCGACCACGCGGCCATCTTCCTGCTCATCGCCGGGACCTACACGCCGATCACGCTGGTCGCGCTGCGCAGCGAGAGCCCCGGTTGGGGCTGGGCGCTGTTCGGCACGGCGTGGGGGTTCGCGGCCCTCGGCATCGTGTTCAAGCTGTTCTGGCTCGACGCGCCGCGCTGGCTGTCGGTCGCGATGTACATCGCGATGGGCTGGATGGCGATGGTCGGCATCGTGCCGATGGTGCAGGCGCTCCCCTGGGGCGCGCTGACCTGGCTGCTCATCGGCGGCCTCTTCTACTCGTTCGGGGCGCTGATCTACGCCCTCAAGCGGCCCGACCCGTGGCCGAAAGTGTTCGGCTACCACGAGATCTGGCACCTCTTCGTGCTGGCGGGCAGCGCGAGCCACTTCGTCATGATGGTGCGCTACATCCTGCCAGCCTGACGCCGACCGCCGCGCGCCTTCGGCGTTCCTCGGCGGCGAACCGAGCGACGGGAATTCGTCACCCTACAGCGTGAGCGGCGTGCCGTATCCTGCGTCATGAACTCAGACGTCGCTGCGCCGCTCCTTTCACGCCTACAAGAGATCGAGGACCTAGGGGGCGCCATCTCGCTGCTCACCTGGGATCAGAGCGTCAAGATGCCGCCCGGCGGGGCCGAGGCGCGCGGGCGCCAACTCGCGACGCTCGGACGCCTGCGGCACGAACGCTGGCTCGATCCGGGCCTCGAGCGCGACCTCGCGGCCGCCGAGCGCGAAGCTGCCGATGGCGCCGCCGCCGACCTCCTGCGCGTGGTGCGTCACGACCTCGAGCGTGCGACGCGTGTCCCCAACGACTACGTCGCCCGCTCGGCCGCCCACGCGGCCGCGAGCTACGAGGCCTGGCTCGACGCCCGCCGCGGCGGCGCGGTGGAGCGCGTGGTCGGCATGCTGGAGCGCACGCTCGACCTCTCGCTCGAGTACGCGGGCTTCTTCCCGGAGGTCGCGCACCCGGCGGACGCGCTGATCGATGTCGCGGACGAGGGCGCCACCGTCGCCTCGCTGCGACCGCTGTTCGGCCGCCTGCGCGACGAGCTGGTGCCGCGCGTCGCGGCCTGGTCCGCCGCACCCCCGGCCCCGCCGTTGCCGGCCGGCCCGTTCGCCGTCGACGAGCAACTCGCGGCCGCCCTGGAGCTGGCGCAGGCGTTCGGCTACGACGTGGGGCGAGGCCGCCAGGACCTGACGGCGCACCCGTTCGCGATTCGCTTCGCGCACGGCGACGTGCGCATCACCACCCGGGCGAAGGTCGACGACCTGACCGAGGTGCTCTTCTCGACCCTGCACGAGGCGGGCCACGCGATGTACGAGCAGGGCGTCGATCTGCGCCTGGAGGGGACGCCCCTGGCCGAGGGCGCCTCGGCGGGCGTCCACGAGAGCCAGGCGCGCCTGTGGGAGAACCAGGTGGCGCGCAGCCGCGCCTTCTGGAGCTTCGCGCTACCCCGGCTGCAGCACCGCTTCCCCGCGCTGGCCGCCGTCGACGTCGAAGGCGCGTTCCGCGCGGTCAACCGCGTTCAGCGCTCGCTCATCCGCACGGACGCGGACGAGGTGACGTACAACCTCCACGTCATCGTGCGCTTCGACCTGGAGCTCGAGCTGCTGGAGGGCCGCCTGGCGGTCCGGGACCTCGCGGATGCCTGGGCGGAGCGCTACGCCGCCGACCTCGGCGTGGCGCCGACCGGCGCCGTCGATGGCTGGCTGCAGGACGTGCACTGGTTCGCGGGGACGATCGGCGGCAGCTTCCAGGGCTACACGCTGGGCAACGTGCTCAGCGCGCAGTTCTTCGCCGCCGCCGCGCGCGAGCTCGGCGACGTCGAGGCCCAGATGGCGGCCGGCGACTTCGCCCCGCTGCGGACGTGGCTGACCGAGAACGTCTACCGCCACGGGCGGAGCAAGCCGGTGGACCGGCTGGTGCGCGACGCGACCGGCGGAGCGCTGGACGTCGAGCCTTACCTGGCGTACCTCGACCGCAAGTTCGAGGGGTTGGCCGGGGCGCGGTGAACGCGCCCGCCGCCGGCGCTCCGGGCCCGCACCACCGCGCCGGGTTAGCCTGGCCGGCATGACCGATGCCTCGCGCCGCGCCTACCTCGGCCTCGGCCGCGCCTTCGTCGCCATCGGCGGGATCGTCGCCCTCGGGAGCGTGGTCGATCGCGCCCTCGGCTGGGGATTCTTCCGCGCCAGCCCGCTGGGCACCGCCGCCTTCCTCGTGCTGATCGGGGCGCTGCTGCTGTGGACGGTGCGGCAGGCGGACGCCGGTGCCGCGGCCGCGGACGCGCACGCGACCGCCCACGCGGACGCGACCGCCCACGAGGCCGACGGCGTCGTCGAGGCGGCCGCCG
>JAHYJQ010000141.1 GCA_019429025.1 Trueperaceae bacterium
GGCGGGCCATGCCGCCGACTCGGGCGCCCACTCCGGCGCAGCGACGGCTCAGGGGGATGCCTACCAACGCGCCCGTGCCCAGGCGCGGGCGGCGGTCAGCGACGGGCTGCTCGACCTCGCCGACGCCCGCCTCGCGGAGGAGGGGCCCGCGGCGCTGTCGATGCGCCGGCTGGCCAACGCCGCGGGGTGCTCGACGATGGTCTTCTACTCGGCGTTCGGTACCAAGAACGGGCTCCTCACGGCCCTGGCCCGTCGCGAGGCGGACCGCTGGATCGACGCGGCCACGACGCTCGCCGATCCCGATCCCGTCGCCTGGCTCGATGCCGTCGCCGCGGCGCTGCTCGGCGCGGCCGGCGCGCACCCCCACCACCGCGCCCTGCTCTTCGACCCCGAGGTCGGCGGCGACGCGGTCGCGCGGCTGCGGTCCGCCGTCCTCGAGGCGATCGATCGCGCCGTGCCGGGCGCCGTCGCGGACGGGGTGGCGGAGGCCGTGTGGGCCGGCTGGGTGGGGGCGCTGGCCGACGACGACGCAGAGCGGTTCGCGCAGGTGCAGCGCGGCCTCGGCCGCCTGTGGGCGGGGTACGTGGCCAGCCGGGCCTCGCCGTCGTAGGCTGGACGCGACCGCCAGCGCAGCGACAGGAGGAGCCACCGTGGCCGCCGACCCCGAGCCGACCATCGTCACGCCTCGAACCTTCATCGTCGCCACCCCGAGCGAGGTCATCTTCCGGCGCCTCGAGGTGGACGACTTCTTCGCCGACCTCGACCTCGGTCCGGCCGCGGGTGCCGACCCCAGCGAGCGGGTCGCCTCGGTGCGCTTCGGCCCCGCGTGGCCGGGCGAGACGATCGACCTCGAGCGCAGGGCGGCGCTGCGCCGCTCCGGTGGCGCGGAGGGTTGGGCGGCGACCGTCGTCGACCGCGTGACGCTGGAGGCGATCGGTCAGGTGGGCACGCTGACGCCGCCGGACCCGGGCGGCGTGGTCGAGATCCGCTACGCCACCAACGCCGACCTGCGCGACCGCGGCATCGCCACCGAGGCCGGCGGCGCGTTCGTCGACTGGCTCCTCGCCCAGCCCGCCGTCGAATCCGTGGTCGCCGAGTGCCGCGTCGACAACGCCCCCTCGGTGCGGGTCATCGAGAAGCTCGGCTTCGCGCTCGTCGAGGAGCGCGAGGACGAGAGTGGACGGGTGCTGCGCTGGGAGAAGCGGGCCTGACGCCGGACGGCTGCGCGGCTACAGCCGTCGGACGAAGCCTTCGGGATCGGCCAGGAAGGCGCGCAGCGTGCGCACCGCCTCCAGGTCGTCGAAGCGGGCGGGCCGCACCCCGTCGTCCGCCAGCTGCAGGATCGTGGCCCCCGGGAAGGCCATGAGGATCGGCGCGTGGGTGGCGATGACGAACTGCGCGCCGCGCTCCGTGGCCTCGCGCAGCAGCGCGACCAGCGCCAGCTGGCGCAACGGCGACAGCGCGGCCTCCGGCTCGTCCAGCAGGTAGAGCCCACGGCCGCCGAGGCGCGCCCGGAAGAACGCCAGGAACGACTCGCCGTGCGAGCGGGCGTCGAGGTCGCCGCCGTAGCGGTCGTCGGCGGCGCGCGCGGGGCCGACGAAGGGCGCCATCCGTCGCTCGCGTTCGAGCTCGAAGACGTCCGCGGATTCGTGGGCGACACGCTCGGCCTCGGCGCGCAGCTCGGCCTGTTGCGCCCGGTGCCGTTGGACGTAGCCGAAGTAGTCCTCGGCGCGCAGGAACAGGCCGCGGTGGCTGCGGGCGGTCCACGCCAGGCGCATGTCCGCGGCGAACGGTCGCAGCGCCTCCAGGGTGGGGTCGTGCGCCAGGTCGTGCGCGCCGGCCGTCGGCACGTCGACCGCGAGCGCCAGGGCCTCGAGCAGCGTGCTCTTGCCGCTGCCGTTCTCGCCGACGAGCAGCGTCATGCGCGGGTCGAGGTCGATCGCCCGCGTCGATCGCAACAGCGGCAGCGACCAGGGGTGGTCCTCGCCCGGCGCCGGCAGCCCGACGCGTTCGAGGGTCACGCGCCCACCCCCGGGGTGCCGAGGCGACGCAGCACCGCGTGGCCCTGCGCCTCGAACGGCGCGTCGCCGTGCTCGGCGCCCCAGGCGACGGTGCCGACCGCGTACAGCAGACGCAGCGCGTCGCCCAGCCGGCGCTCGTCGGCGCCGGGGCGGCGGCCGTAGCCGAGCCAGAAGGCGTCCTCCAGGCCGGGGTCGGTGCGCCACGCGTCGTCGACGAGGCGGTGGACGTCCACCCACCAGGCGTCGGGCCGGGCGTGCTCGAAGTCGATCACGGAGAGGCCCGCGGCGTCGTCCCACAGCCAGTTGCGCGGGCCGAAGTCGCGGTGGCAGGGCACCCGCCGGGCGCCGGCGAAGTCCGCCTCGCCGACGCTGGTCGCGACCCAGCGCAGCGTCTCCGGGGCAAGATGGTCCGCGGCGCGGCGGGACCAGCCGTCCAGCCGCGCCGCGACCGCGTCCGCGAGCGGCAGGGGATCGCCATCGACGAAGGGGAGCGCGTGCAGCCGCCGCAGCCAGGCGCCGGCGGCCTCGTGGGCCCGCAGCAGCGTCGACCGCGGCCGCTCCCGGGCGTCGAGCCGCTCGCCGGGGCGGGCGCTCATGAGCAGCGCGGAGGGCGACTCCTCGCGGGCGGCGAGCAGGGTCGGCGTCGCCGGCAGCGACGGCGCCCAGGCCTCGAGGGCGGCGCGCTCCTGCCGATGCTTGCGCGCCTGCCGGTGTGTTTTGAGGACGGCGCGGCGACCGTCGTCGGACGCCAGCAGGGCGACGGCGGACTCGGCGTGGTCCCAACTGGCGTCGTGCACCCGCGACGGGCTCCAGCCGAGGTTCGCGGCGGCCCAGTCGACGAGCTCCCGGCTCAGCGCGAGGCCAGCCACACCTGGGCCCCGGCGGCCGCGTCCAGTAGGAGGTGCAGGCCCATGAACCACGGCAGCAGCCGCGGGCGCCACGCGAGCAGCCCGATGAGCGCCAGCGCGAAGGGGACGAAGGCGGTCGTGCGCCAGGCGAAGAACTGGGAGGCGGGGACGAAGGGGAGCGCGCCGTGCTGGACGCCGAGCACGAGCCCGACGACGGCGATCGCGGCGACCACGGGCAGACCGGCCGAGCGCAGCCGCGGGAGCACGTAGCCCCCGTAGGTCGGCAGCTCGACCGCCGCGGTCGTGACGGGGAAGAGGAGCAGCGCGGTCCAGGCCGCCCAGCCCGGCAGCGGCGCCAGCAGCAGGCTCTGGCCGACCGTCGGGTCGCCCCACAGGGCCTGGGCGATCAGGACGGGCGGCAGGAAGGCGGCCACGGCCAGCAGCGGGAGGAGGGCGAGCGCGGTCAGGCCGTCGCGGCGCCAGGAGCCCGTCGCCGGCAGCAGCAATCCGCGCCAGCCCACGCCCGCCACCCGCAGCCGCCACGCCAGCAGCGCCAGGCCGACGGCGTTCGCCATGGTGGCGGCGACCGGCCACCAGGCGGCCGACGACCACCACGGCTCCGGGGCACCTGAGGCGGCGAGCGCCGCGACGATCGCGGCCTGGGCCGCCAAGAACAGCAGGGTGCGGCTCACGAGCAGTCCCCAGGCCCAGTCGCTCTCGGTGGGTGCGGGGCGGGCCACCGGCGTCGTCATGCGCGGAGCCTACCGCGCGTTCGCTCGGGTCGGCGGGGCGCCCCATGGGTGCGCGCACGCGCGCGCCGCGGACCCGGCGGCTGGGCACGGCAGCCGCCGACCTAAGGGGTCCATGAAGGTCTGGGCGTACGGCTGCGCCGGTTCCGACGCGGTCGCGGGCCAGGATGAGCGCAAGGAGCCTCACGATGCTGTCTTCGACCATCCCCAGCGGGACCTTCGACATGGGCGGCGACCCCGCCGCCCTGGACGAGGCGGGCACGGCCGCCTGGGGCGAGGCGAACCGGAGGTAGACATGTTACGGAACCCACGATGGCCCCTGTGGCTGGCGATCGTCACGACGCTGCTCATGGGCGCGTGCGGACCGACCGGGCCGACCGGGCCCAACCGCGACCCCGTCGCGTCCTTCACCACCTCGTACAGCGGCACCGAGGTCACCTTCGACGCGGGGAACTCGTCCGATCCGGACGGCGACACGCTCGCCTACGCCTGGGACTTCGGCGACGGCACCGTCGCGAGCGGTGCGGTGGCCGTGCATCGCTACACCGTCCCCGGCACGTTCGTCGCCCAGCTCACGGTCAGCGACGGGCGCGGCGGTGTCGACGCGACGACGGCGACGCTGCCGGTCGGAGAGGTCGCCGGCGACCTCGAGATCGTCGGCGGCGCCCCCCTCGGGGGCCCCCTCCGGGCGTCGGCCGGGAGCGCGCTGGCGCCGCGGGCGGCCGCCGAGCTGCCACCCACGCCGCGGTTCGTGCCCGGCGAGGTGATCGTCCGCTTCGCCGAGGGCGTGCGGACCGCCGCGGCAGAACCGCGGGTCGCGGGCGTGCCCCTCGAGCGGGTGCGCGACCTGGCGCTCCCGGGCGCGGTCCTCTACCGGGCGCCCGCCGGCGTCCTCGCAGCCAAGATCGGCGTGAGCGACGACGAGGCGACGTGGGCGCTGGTGCGGGCCCTGCAGGCGCGCCCCGACGTCGTCGAGGCCCTCCCGAACTACCTGGTCCAGCCCCACGCCGTTCCCACCGACCCGGAGTACACCCGCCAGTGGCACCTCCGCGCGATCGGCCTCGAGCAGGCCTGGGACGTGACCACCGGCGACGCCTCGATCGTCGTCGCCGTCCTCGACACCGGCATCCTCTACAGCGCGACCGACGCCTCGTTGCGCCACCCCGACCTCGTCGGCCGGGTCGTGCCCGGCTACGACTTCGTCAGCCTCGAGACGTTCTCCGGCGACGGCGACGGCCGCGACCCCGACCCGTACGATCCGAACCCCGACGCGGCCTACCACGGCACCCACGTCGCCGGCACGATCGGCGCCGCCACGCACAACGGCGTCGGGATCGCCGGCGTCGACTGGGCCGCCCGCCTCCTGCCCGTGCGGGTGATGGGCGCGGGCGGCGGACCGCTGTCCGACGTCATGGACGGGATGTTGTGGGCTGCCGGATACCCTGTGGACGGCGTGCCTGCCAACGGGAACTGGGCGCGCGTGGTCAACCTGAGCCTGGGCGCGAGCGTCCCCTGCAGCTTGACCTTCCAGGACGTCATCGATCTCGTCGTCGACCGCGACGTCACCATCGTCGTGGCGGCCGGCAACGAGCGGGCCAGCGTCGACACCTCGTTCCCCGCCAACTGCCGCGACGTGATCGCCGTGGGGGCCACCGACCGGACTGCGGAGCGTGCTTGGTACTCGAACCACGGCCCTCGCATCGCCGTCATGGCGCCGGGCGGGGACATGCGCACCACGGCCGCCAACGGCGTCTACAGCCTGGGGCGGGATCCGGGGGGCGCGTTCGGCTACACCTACGCCGAGGGGACGTCGATGGCGGCCGCGCACGTGTCCGGCGTCGTCGCGCTCATGCTCTCGCTCGACGGGGACCTGACGCCCGTCGAGGTGCGCGCCCTGCTGCGCCTGACGGCGAACTCCCTGACGGCCACCGAGTGCACCGCGGGCTTGGGAACGTCGCTGTCGGGCAGCGCCTGCGGCGCCGGCCTCATCGACGCGGCCGCCGCGGTCGCGAGCCTCGGTCCGACGCCGCCGCCACCCCCTCCGCCCCCGCCGGCGGTGGGTGAACTGACCTTCGAGCCGGGTGTCCTGGACTTCGGGTCCGTCGTGTCGGCCCAGGAGCGGACGCTGCGCCTCACCAACGTCGGGGACGCCACCGTCGACTGGGAGATCGTCGATTTCGTGGAGGCGGCCGACAACCCCGTTCTCCTGCAGGATGCCCCCAACGCGTACACGATCGAGGTGTCGTCCTGGGTCGGCCAGCTGACTCCGGGCGCGAGCGAGACGGTCCGGGTCACGATCATGCCGGGCGCCGCCGCGGTCGCGGGCGTCTACCGCCTCGAGCTGGTCGTCGAGCAGGACGGGGTCGAGCGCCGCGTGCCGGTGCGCTTCGAGATGCCGGCCGAGCCGGGTGACGACTTCGTGGCGCCCCGCGAGCGCACGTACGTCGGAACCTTCCGGGTCACCGCCGACGGCGAGATCACGGTGTTCGGACTGACCGAATACGCGTACGTCCCCGACGACTACCTGGTGCTGACGATGGGCGGTGAGGTCCGCGTCCTGGCCTGGGTCGACGTGAACGCCAGCGGCTTGCCCGACGGTGGCGACTACGTCGGCGAGTACCCGACCCCCGTGTCCGTGGCCGGTGGCCAGTTGCGTAGTGGCATCGACATCACGGCGGAGCCCTTCCTGGGCACCTCGGCCGCGGTCGGACGGGCGCTGGCGGCGATCGCCGAGGCCGCCGCGAGCACTCCCTGAGGTAGGTGTCCGCCGCCGCCGACCGGCGGTGGCGGACGGGCCCACGCCCCTCCGTTCCCGGGGCCGAACCCCGGCGGCGGGCTCGGGTCACGATGGGGTGGAGGAGCGTGACCATGACCCATCCCACCGCCCACGCCAGCGGTACCTTCGCCATCGGCGGCGACCTGACCGTCCACCGCCTCGGCTTCGGCGCCATGCGCATCACCGGCCCCGGCATCTGGGGCGACCCCGTGGACCCCCAGGAGGCGCGCCGCGTCCTGGCCCGCCTGCCGGAGCTCGGCGTCGACCTCGTCGACACGGCCGACAGCTACGGCCCCTTCGTCAGCGAGGACCTGCTGCGCGAGGCGCTCCACCCGTACCCGGGCATGCTCATCGCCACCAAGGGCGGCCTGACGCGCCACGGGCCCGACGTGTGGCAGCCGGTCGGGCGCCCCGAGTACCTGCGCCAGTGCGTGCTCATGAGCCTGCGCCGCCTCGGCGTCGAGCGCATCGACCTGTGGCAGCTCCACCGCATCGACCCGGCGGTGCCGCGCGACGAGCAGTTCGGGGTGATGAAGGAGATGCGCGACGAGGGCCTCATCCGTCACCTGGGCCTGAGCCAGGTGTCGGTGGAGGAGATCGAGGCCGCCAGGGCGGTCGTGCCGATCGCGACGGTACAGAACCTCTACCACCTGGCGCGGCGCGACAGCGAGGAGGCGCTGGCCTACTGCGAGGCGCACGGCATCGGCTTCATCCCCTGGTTCCCGCTGGCCGCAGGCGCATTGGCGAAGCCCGGCGGCCTGCTCGACGACGTCGCCGGCCGCCTCGGCGCCAGCCACGGGCAGGTGGCCCTCGCCTGGCTGCTGCGCAAGAGCCCGGTGATGCTGCCGATCCCGGGCACGGGCAAGGTCGCGCACCTCGAGGAGAACGTCGCTGCTGCCGCCCTCGAGCTCCCCGACGACGACTTCGCCGCGCTCGACGCGGCCGGCGCCGCGGCCTGGGCCGAGGAGCTCGCGCAGCGGGGATAGGTGCGGTCGCAGCGCGCCGTCACGCGCGGATCGGTCGGCGTGACGGCGCGCTGGGTTCCTAGGTCTCGGCGGTTGCGGGCGCCACGGCAACCTGACGAGGTGGTTCGCGGCCGAAGGCGATATATGGATTTGATAAGGCAGATTATCACACGTTATCTTCGGGCACGCTCGTCAGGAAGGACGAGCGCATGCAGCGCATCGCCGGTGCGGACCCCGCACTCGCTGCAACCACAGAAGCAACCTCCGTGCAACCTCTCGACCGCTACACTGTGTGCATGCGCATCGGACCCCTGGGCACTTCGGAAATCGGCATCGTCCTCCTGGCGTCCTTCCCCTGGATCGTCGGCCTCGGCCTGGCGGTCGTCGGGCTGGTCCTGCTGCACCGCCTGGTGCGGGCGAGCGAGCGGATCGCCGACGCCCAGGAAGCGCAGCGGCGCGACGGTTGACGCCGCGCGCGCGTAGGCTGGGCGCATGAGGCGTCGGACCACCGCTCGAGGCGGCGTGCCGTGAGCAGGGCCTTCGTCAAGGAGGAC
>JAHYJQ010000142.1 GCA_019429025.1 Trueperaceae bacterium
GTACGTGGTGTTGGCCGGGATCACGTCATGGACGAGGATGCCGTTGCCAACTGCTGGCGTACCGCCACCAACGGGCACGTACGTCACCGGCACGCCGGACGCCGGCCCGCCACCGTTGTTGGAGCCGGTGATCGTGTAGGCGATCGTCTGCCCGACATTCACGTTGCCCGCGGGGTTCGCCGACTTGTTGGCCGTCAGGTTGGCGCCGGTGGTGACGAGGGCCTGCGCCCAGTTGTCGTCGTCGGTCTGGACCCCGTGGCGGTAACCCAAGGTTTGCGAACCCACCGACGTGCCGATGATGTTGACGAGGCCGATTTGGGCGTTCGTCGCCGTCGGCGGGATGGTGGCGACCACGATGAGGCACGCCGAGCCGTCGGCCGGCAAGGTGACGCCTGCCGCGGGTACCAGCGAGTCGCCGACGACACTGCCGTCACAGTTGGCGTCCAGGTACACGGCCACGTTCGTGAGGTCGAACTGGTCGAGTGCGCTCTGCGCCGTCGCCAGCGTGAACGTGTCCGTCGTGTTGCCGGTGTTCGTCAGGACGTAGTTGAACGTGACGGTGGAGCCGGCGAGCCCGACCTCGATCTGGCCGGGCACACTTTCGGTGCCGTTCGGCGTGATCGTGAGGCTGTACTGCGGCTGCACGATCGTCGTGACCGGGTTGGAGAACGTGGTCTGCGGGTTGCCAGCCGAATCGTTGTACGTCGCGGACGCGACGTTCGTGATCGACGTCCCGGCCGGCGTGCCGGCGGCGGAGGCCATGCCAGCCATGGCGACCAGCATGCCGAGCAGGAGGGTAGTGCCGAGCTGTCGTAGACGTTCCTTCATCGGTGAGCAACTCCTTGCGAGCGAGCGAGAGGGTGATGGGCCGACGTGCGCGGGTCGACGGGGGAAGAATGCTCGGGACCGTGGTCGCGTTCGGGCGCGCGTGCCGATCGCTCCCGGATGGGATTGGCACGCTGGCGATCACCTCCTTCCCGGACCTGCCGGCGGCAGGGAGGGGGCGCGAAGGGATCCGATCGGTTCTGTCGTGCGGTTCTCCCGGAAGCGGGGAGCCAGGGGGGTCGTGCTGCTTAATCGACCGTGAGCCGGTAGGTCAGCGTCAGGGGCTCGGCGGCGTTGGGCTCGAGCGGCGTCAGGAGCGTCCAGCGCACCGCGTCGTAGAGCTCGGGCGCGGCCACGACCTGCGTGCGGGTGCCGTCGGCCTGGACGATCGTGATCATGACGGGGGGTTCGCTGAAGGACTGCCCGCCATCGGCGCTGAACTCGAGCCGGAGCCAGTCGGATCCGGGCGTGGCGCTGTCGGCCACGTAGGTCATGAACTCGGGGATCGGGCCCACGAGCGCGACCGCGGGCAGCGCCGCGGCGGTGGTGTTGGTGACGACGAGTCGGTACTCGATCACGTCGCCCTGATTGGCCGTGTCGGCGGCGGTGAACACCTCGTCGATGCCGCCGTCCGCGCGGGTCACGGCCGCGACGACGTACGACTCGAAGCGGACCTCGACCGGCTCGCGCTCCTGCGTCGTCGCCGCCTGCGGTTGGGCCAGGGCCACGAGGACAAGCGCCAGGACGAGCGTGATGCCAAGCACATGATGCATGGTGACTTTCGGATGGACCTTCATGGAAACGCTCCCGATCTCGTCATCGCGTCGTCCCACCACGGGTTTCGACACGCGACGACCCTCAGCCGCTCGCGGCTGGCGGGTCCCTGCATCAAGGTTCGCTCGGGTCGGTTACAGTTGGATTACAGTTTCGGCTCGGCCGGCCACGGATGGCGCGGCGTCAGCGTCGGGCGATGCGGTACCCGACCCCGCGCAGGCATTCGATGAGCTTGGGTCCGGCACCGTCGTCACCGATCTTCTTGCGGAGCCCCGCGATGCGGACGTCGACGACACGATCCGTTCCGGCATAATCGCCGGCCCACACGCGATCGATCAGCTCCTCCCGGCTGAACACCCGGCCGGGGTGGCTGGCGAGGGTGGCCAGGATGTCGAGCTCGACCCGCGAGAGCCGGACCGCGCGACCGTCGACGTAGACCTGCCGCTCGCGGGTCGCGATCCTGAGGTTCGCGAGCTCGATGTCGTCCTTGATGTCGCTGCGCCGTAAGAGCGCCCGGATCCGGGCGAGGAGCGCGTCCAGGTCGTACGGCTTGGTGACGTAGTCGTCGGCCCCGGTGTCGAGTCCCCTGATCTGATCCATCAGGGACGCCTTGCCCGTCACCATGATGATGGGCAACTCCGGATGCTCGTGCTGAAGCACCTCGACGACGTGCCAGCCGTCCACCACCGGCATGACCACGTCGAGCAGGACGAGGTGCGCCTGCCACGCGGAGGCGATCGCCTCCGCGCCGTTGGACGCCTCCACCACCTCCATGCCGTGCCGCTGCAGGAACTTGCGCAGCAGGACGCGGCTGCCGTCGTCGTCGTCCACGACCAGGATCCGCGTCACCATACCGACCGCCCGCGCGAAGGCCGCGACCGCTCGCTCACGCGAACCCGGCGCGGGTCGGCATGGCGGTGTGGCGCGCGATCGTCCGGGTCAGGAGTCGGACGTTCAAGGGCCGGGTCACGAAGTCGCTCGCGCCCGCCGTCCGGAGGCGGTCGGCCTCGGCCGCGTCCACGTCGCGGGCCAAGACGACGACCGGGATCGCGCGGGTGGCGGGGTCGGCCTTCAGGCGCGTCAGCACCTCGCCGGCGTCGTGGTCGGGAAGGTGGAGGTCGAGGAGCACCACGTCGGGCTGGCCCTGCGCGACGCATGCGACCGCGTCCTCGCCGAAGCGGGAGCCGGTGACGTCGAACGTGCCCATAGCGCGCAGGACGTCCTCGAGCGTTTCCACGCCGACCGGGTCGTCCTCGAGGACGAAGACGCGGGTCGGCCTGAGGCGAGACGTCCCATCGGCGCCGCCCACAACGGGTTCATCCGCAGCGGCCGACCCCGGAGCCGCGGCCAGCATCACACCCACGGTCGTTCCGCGCCCGGGCACGCTCTGGACGTCGATACTCCCGCCCATCATGTCGACGAGCGCCTTCGTGACCGCGAGGCCCAGGCCGCTACCTCCGACTCCGCTGCCGATGATGCCGTCGATGATGTTCCCGCCGATGACGCCGCCGGAGGCACTGCCGTAGGCGCGGCCGTCGGCGCCGAGCCGGTCGAATGGGATGAAGAGGTTGGCCATCTTCTCCGCCGCGATGCCGACGCCGGCGTCACGGATCTCGATGCGGACGGAAGCTGTGCCTTGCGCCATACAGCCGATAACGACCGAGCCGGGCGGGCGGCTGTACTTCACGGCGTTGGCGAGGAGGTTCACGATCACCTGCTTGAGCCGCAACCGCTCCGCCATCACGACGTGGGGGCCGTGGCGGGGTGCATCGATCTCGATCTGGATCCCCGCGGAGGCGGCAAAGACCTTCAGCATGGACACGACCTCTACGACCAGGTCGCGCACGGGGACCGGCCGAAGCGCCGGCGTCGGGCCCTTCGCTTCGATGCTAGCCACGTCGAAGGCTGCCTCGATCAGTCCGGCAAGGTGCTCTCCGGAGCGGATGATCGCGCCCACCGAGTCCCGCTGATCCGCGCTCAACTCGTCGGTGGCGAGGAGCCGAGCGTAGCCGAGGACCGCGTGCAGCGGGGTCCGCAGCTCGTGGCTGAGCTGGGACACGAGCATGGCGGCGGCGTCCTTCGCTCGCTCCGCCGCCTCCTTGGCAAGCACGGCCTCCCGGACGAGCCGCTTGCTCGCGGTGACGTCCACCAGGGCCGAGATGTTGCCGATGAAGACGCCCTCTCGGTAGCGGGGTGCGCGCGTGACCATGAGCTCCCTCGGCTCGCCGTTCTTGTGGCGCACACGGACCTCGTAGGTCGTGATCTGCCCCGCGCGCCGACGTTCCCGGACCACGCGGAGGCGCTCGGCCTCGCCCTCGTCCATGAGTTCCTCGGCGGACATGGAGAGCAACTCGGCGGGGGTGTAGCCGAGGATCTGTGTGGCGGCGAGGTTGGCGTACTGCACCCGAGAGCGGGCATCCATGACGAGGACCCCGCCCGGCGTATCGGCCAGCATGCCCACGGCAGAGCCCAGCTCGTGGTCGACCAGCGCGTCCTGCGCCAACGCACCGCTCAACGCTCGCAACGACCGCAGGACCACCTCGGGCACCGGCAGCGCGCGGGTCTCCGGGCCGTCGGCACGGAGGTCCGCGCCGACGACGCCCCGGCACGTCCCATCGACCTCGATGGGCACCAGGGCGATCGCGGTGACGCCATGGCGGGCGAGCTCATCCGATCCGGCGCGCGCAGGCTCTCCGAAACCGTCCAAGACGCTCGCGCCCGCGGCGATGTCGGCCGCCCAGGGTGCGAGCCCGAGACCCCGCAACGAGAGCCGCGCCGAAGCATCGGCATCACCCCGCTTCGCGACGCCCGGGGCCGACCATTCGTTGCACCGCCCGACCTCGAGGTCGCTCGAAGCGAACTCGATGGAGTACGCACGCGCTGCGCCCAACGCCTCGCCGAGCGCCGCGAGGATGCCGGAGGGCTCGTCGCCGCCCCGGACCACCGCGACCCCGCGAAGGGCGTCGGCGGCGATCATCGCCACGGCGGCACCACCCGACGAGCGGTCCGCATGCCGTGGGCATACCCTGCGAATCCTGGTGGCATGGGATCCGGTAACGCCGTCGAACCGCCCACCAGCGCAGCCTTGCGCAATGCCATCCTCCCGTGACCGTCTGCGGTAGCGTTTACCCCGACATTATAATCCTGGCGGGCGACGGATCGACAAGGCTCGGCGTCAACGCCGGCGCCGCACGAGCAGCGGTCCGGCGAGGCCGCCGCCGCGAAGCCCGCCACGCCCGTGACGCCGGCGAGGATCCAGCCGCTCGGCAGCAGCAGGCCCACGAGGAGGCGGCGGAAGCCGACGTCGCGCCAGGGAAGCGCGAGCAGTTGGCCCCAGCGCACGCGCTCGCTGACCGTCGGGGGATCGACCTGGGCGAGGTACGGGGAGGCGCGGATCGACCCCACCGCCAGCACCAGCTGGAACGACAGCGGCGCGCCCACCCGGTCGACGAAGGCCCCGTCGTCCAGTTGAGGAACACCTGCGTGATCGACCCCTCGGCGACCGCGCGGCCGGGCCGGGCCGGCGCGTCACCGCCACGGGAACCCCATCCCCTTCCAGCCGGTGCGCATGCTGCGCAGGAGGTCGCGGGTGCGCCAGGCGTCGGCCTCCGGCACCGAGCGGAGCCAGACCCACGCGAACATCCGCAGCACGCCGGAGACGACGAACAGCCAGTGGTAGGCGGTCCAGGTGGAGCCGAAGGCCTGCGTCTCGAAGTTCCGCAGGAACACGAGCAGGGGCCCCGAGAGGACGCCGCCGACGAACCCGGCGACGCCGGTGCCGAGGCTGTACATGGCGATGAACACGACGCGGTTGGCGCGCGGCGCCGAGGCCAGGGCCAGGTTGAAGATCGCCGGGCCGATCGCGCCCCAGGCGACCGCGTCGAAGACGGCCGAGAGCCAGATCCAGCCGACGTCGCCGGTGATCCCGGCCAGGATCCAGGCGCTGGGCAGCAGCAGCCCGGCCAGGAAGGTGCCGATGGCGAGCACGCCCCTGTTGCCGGTGCGGTCCGCCACGCGGCCCCACAGGTAGGTGGTCGCGAGCGCCGTCAGCGCCGCGATCGACGACCAGATCGCCACCTGCGTGAAGGTCAGGCGCAGCTCGTCGAGGAAGTAGGGGAAGACGAACGGCGCCGCGAGCAGCACGACGAACTGCCAGTACAGCGCGAACCGCAGGAAGCGGCGGAAGCCCGCGTCGCGCCACGGCAGCGTCAGCAGCTGACCCCAGCGCACGCGCACGTGCTCGGTGGGCGGGTCGAGCTGCATGAGGTACACGCCGATGCCCGCGAGGGCGATGACGACCGACGCGACCAGCACCGCCTGGAACGAGAACGGCGCGCCCACCCGGTCGAGGAACGTGCCGGCGGCAAGGTTGGCGACCATGGCGACCACGCCCACGATGCCGGCGCGCAGGCCGAAGTAGCGCCCGCGCTCGCGCTCGGGGATGACGTCCCCCATCCAGGCGGTCCACAGCGTCCCGTTCGCCGCCAGGAAGAAGCTGCTCGTCAGCACCACCAGGATGAGCACCGACGGCCGCCAGGTGTCGGGCATCGGCACCAGTGGCAGCGCCGCGGCGAGCAACCAGGTGAGGCGCGAGACCAGCGCCATCGCCACCGTGAGCAGCTTGCGCCGCCCCATGGCGGCGGCCAGGTAGGCGGCGGCGGGGCTGGCCACCTGCGACAGCAGCGGCACCGCGCCCACCAGCGCGATCTCGGCCGGCGACGCGCCCAGGTGCAGCATGAAGCCGATGAGCACGCTGCCCGACGTCCAGTTGAGGAACGTCTGGGTCAGCGACCCCTCGAGGACCGAGAGGCGCATCGTGCGGCGCACCTGCTGCCGCGTGCCGAGGTCGAGGTCGGTCAGGCGCGCGAAGGAGCCGGGGGGCGGGGGCGGGGGGGCGGCGGCCATGCAGCCCGCAGTCTATTGCGGGGTCGGGGCTTGGGCGCGGGCACAGGCCATGGAGAACGCAACCGGCTCCCCTCACGCCCCGTGTTCGCCAATGCGCCGTCCGGCGGTCAGTACCTCGCGGGCACGAACGTCTGCTCGTTGATCGGCGGGCGCACGTAGGCGCCGGCGTCCTCGCGCGGCGGGAGCGCGGCCACCCGCGGGATGACGTCCTGGTAGGGGATCATCGTCAGCAGGTGGTGGATGCAGTTGAGCCGCGCGCGCCGCTTGTCGTCGGCGTCGACGACGTACCAGGGGCAGGTCTTGACGTCGGTGAAGGCGAACATCGCGTCCTTGGCCTGCGAGTAGGCCACCCAGTGCTGACGCGCCTCGAGGTCCATCGGCGAGAGCTTCCAGTGCTTGGTGACGTTCTGCAGCCGATCCTGGAAGCGCCGCTCCTGCTCCTCGGGGCTCACCGAGAACCAGTACTTGATGAGGATGACGCCGGCGCGCACGAGCATGCGCTCGAGGCCCGGGCAGCTGCGGAAGAACTCCTGCACCTCCTCCTCGGTGCAGAACCCCATGACCCGCTCGACGCCGGCGCGGTTGTACCAGCTGCGGTCGAAGATGACGATCTCGCCCGCGGCGGGCAGGTGCTCGACGTAGCGCTGGAAGTACCACTGGGTGCGCTCGCGCTCGGTGGGCTTGGGCAGCGCCACCACCCGGCACGCGCGTGGGTTGAGCGACTCGGTGATCCGCTTGATCGTGCCGCCCTTGCCGGCGGCGTCGCGGCCCTCGAAGATCACCACGACCCGCAGCCCCTGATGCTGCACCCACGTCTGCAGCTTCACCAGTTCCACCTGCAGCTTGGCCAGCTCCGCCTCGTAGGTCTTCTTGTCGAGCTTGGCGACGCGCTCGGTCGGCGGCGGCACCGTGGGCGGCGCCGGCACCGCCGGCGCGTCCACGGGTGCGGGGGCACCGGCCGCCTCGGCCTTCTTGGCCTTGGTCTTGGTCTTCGCCTTGCGTTTGCCGTTCTTGCGTTCGTCGCTCACGGTGGGCCCCCTCTCAGCGTCTACGGTAACCGCTGCAACGTGCCGGGGTCGGCGATGCCCTAGGCTGGACCTGGATCGAGTCGTTCGACCTCCGCGAACGCCATCGCGCCGCGTTGGCGAGACGCCGCGCGCGGCGCGCCACCTCCCCCCGAGGAGGAACCGGTGAAGCCCGATCGCCCACGCCTGCTGCTGGTCACCCTGGCCGTTCTGCTGGGGTCGACCCTGCCGATGGCTCCCCCTCGGGCCCAATCGGCGCCCGCCTCGACGGCACGGCCGCAGGTGGCCCTGGCCCTGAGC
>JAHYJQ010000143.1 GCA_019429025.1 Trueperaceae bacterium
CCGTTCAGGCGCCGGCCGGTGGGTCGACCAGCGAGGCCAGCGACACGGCCCGCAGCGCGCCGCGCTGGCCGTTCAGCCCTTTGCGGGTGGGTCGACCAGCGACGCCAGCGACACCGCCCGCAGCGCGCCGCGCTGGCCGTTCAGCCCTTTGCGGGTGGGTCGACCAGCGACGCCAGCGACACCGCCCGCAGCGCGGTGCGGACCTGCAGCGTCAGGCCCACCCAGGCGACGTTGAGCCGGCAGTGGCCCGTGCGCTGCTGGGTGGGGCAGGCGGGCTTCGTCTCGCAGGTGTCCATGATCACCGTGCCGGACATCGCCTCGATGACGTCGAGCAGGGTGAGCCGGTCGAGCGGAACCCGCAGGTGGACGCCGCCCGAGCGGCCCTGCTTGGACTCGACCAGCCCGGTGCTCACCAGCCGCTGCAGCACCTTGGCGGTGAAGGCCGCCGGGGTCTGCAGGTCCGCGGCCACGCGGGCCGCCGGTGCGCCCGGGTTCTCGTGCAGGTACAAGAGCGCGTGGACGGCGTAGCTCTCCTCGCGCTTGAGCAGCGTGCGGATGCCTGGGTCCACGGCGTCAGCCTGGCGGATGGACCGGGATCTCGAGCAGGCGGCCGCCCTGTCCGGAGCGCGCGGCGGTGACGAACGCCGCGCCGATGACGGAGGGTTCGATCAGTCGCGACACCTGTTCGCGGCCGAGGTCGCGCCGGTTCGCCTCGGTGTCGACCGCGCCCATCGGGAAGCAGATGCTGACCTGGATGCCGGTGCCGCGCAGCTCCTCGTCGAGGGCGAAGAGGTAGGCGGCCGCGGCGCTCTTGGCGGCCGCGAACACCGCCGCGCCCTCGGCGCCGCCGGCCGCCCCGCCGACCCAGGCGCCCTTGCTGGCGATGCCCCCGATGAAGCCCTCGCCCTGCGCCACGAGGTGCGGCAGCACCGCCTTGGTCGTGAGGAACAGCGTGCGGACGTTGCTGTCGAACAGCTGATCGAAGGTCGCCTCGTCGATCGCGCCCACCGGCCCGCCGGCGCGGTCGCCGACCAGGTGCACCAGGCCGTGGAGGGCGCCGTGGTGGGCGATCACCGCGGCGATGGCCCGCTCGGCCTCCGCCTGCGTGGCGAGGTCGCTCTCCACCGCGGCCGTCCGGTAGGTGGCGGCGCGGCCCTGGATGCGGACCAGCTCGCGGTCGACCAGCGCCGGTCGCGCACCGGCCTCGCGGAAGGCCTCGGCCACGGCGCCGGCGATCGCGCCCCCGGCGCCGGTGATGACGATCACCTTGTCCCGCAGCGTGTGCATGCGGCCACGCTAGCACGCCCGCCGCGGGACGCTGGACCCCGCACCAGGACGGCCGTGACCGGGTCCGTGGCGGGCCGTGGCGTGCGCGGCGGCGGGCCGCTCTGACGCCGCCCTGACGCCGGCGTGCTACCAATGGGAGTTCGAGGGTTCCCCCAGGAGGGCTCATGGTCGCTGGCCCGGATCCATCCGCCCTGCTCGACAGGGTGCTGGCGCTGCGCGAGGACGTCGAGCGCCAGGTGCGCACGGCGTTCCCCGGCTGGCCGCTGGCGGGGGCCGACCCGGAGGTGCGCGCCAGCGCGGCCAACCTCGTTCGCTACCTGGCCCTGCGCCGCCACGACCTCCACGACCTGCAGCAGGACCTCATCCTCCTCGGCCTGTCGTCGCTCGGCCGCGCCGAGGCCCGCGTGGGCCCGCAGCTCGACGCGGTCGGGTCGGCGCTGGCCGCGTTGGCCGGGCGGGGCGACGGGCCGCCGGCGCCGACGCCGTGCGCATCAACACCGCCCACGACACGCCCGGCGACTGGGAAGCGATGGCGGCCCACGTGCGGGCCGCGGCGGCCGACCTGGGGCGGCACGTCGCCATCGAGGTCGACCTCGCGGGCCCCAAGATGCGCATCGCGGCCGGCGTCCCGGAGGCGCGCCAGCAGCTGGGCGACACCTTCTGGCTGGTGCCCCCGGGCAGCCGGCCCGGCGCGGTCGACGACACGCCCTGCGTCGAGGTGACGCTGTCGGCCATCCTGGAGCAGGTGGGCGTCGGCCAGGAGGTGTGGTTCGACGACGGGAAGATCGGCGGCCACGCCGTCGAGTTGGCGACGGCCGAGGCCGACGGCGCCCCCGTCGGCACCGCGGTCCGGGTCGTGGTCGAGCACGTCGGCCGCAAGGGCCAGCGGCTACGCCTGGAGAAGGGCGTCAACTTCCCAGAGACCGAGATCGACCTCCCCGTGCCGACCGCCGAGGACCTCGCCGCGCTGCCGCACGCGCTCGGCATCGCCGACGCCATCGGTTTCTCGTTCGTGCAGCGCCCCGCGGAGATCGACGCGCTGCACGACGCCATGGCGGCCATGCTCGCGGGGCCGCCGCCGGCCCTGCTCGGGGGGCCGCCGCCCGCCCCGCGCGATGGACCGCCGCCGGCGCTGGTGCTCAAGGTAGAGACGCGCCTGGCCGTGCGCGCGCTGCCCTCGCTCATCGTGCACGCCCTGCGGCGCGGCCCGACGGCGGTGATGATCGCGCGCGGCGACCTGGGCGTCGAGCTGGGCTTCGAGCGCCTCGCGGAGGTGCAGGAGGAGCTGCTGTGGCTGTGCGAGGCGGCCCACGTGCCGGTGATCTGGGCCACGCAGGTGCTCGAGGCGATGGCCAAGCGCGGCGTGCCGACGCGCGCCGAGGTCACCGACGCGGCGATGGGCGAGCGCGCCGAGTGCGTCATGCTCAACAAGGGCCCCTACGCCGAGGAGGCCGTCCGCAGCCTCGCGGACGTCCTGCGCCGGATGCACCGGCACCAGAACAAGAAGACGCCGCGGCTGGGCGCGCTGCGCGCCTGGGCCAGCGAGGGGTGAGCGGCCCGCGGCCTACCCGGGCGTGAGCTGATTGACGGACCCCGCCCCGCTGATCCGCTGGGTCACCGTGGGGGCGCCGTGGTAGTGCACCTCGCCGACGCCGCTGACGCGCACGTCGAGCCGCTCGCGCACGCGCACGGTGGCGTTGCCCTGGCCGCTGATGCGGACCTCGGCCTCCGCTGCCGCCAGCTCGCCGGCGTCGATGTCGCCCGAGCCCGACACCCGCACATGCAGCCGATCGGCGCGTCCGGCGAGTTCGAAGCTGCCCCGGCCGCTGATGGTGGCCGCCAGCTCGTCGCAGTCGACGCCCGCGAGCCGCATGTCGGCCGTGCCGGACGCGCTGATCTCCAGCCGCTCGCTGCGCACGGCGGCGGCGTCGACCTTGCCGGTGCCGCTGACCGCGATGCGCTCGAGATCGGGCGTGGTCACGTGGTAGTGCAGCGGACGGTGGGCGACCAGGAGCACGCCCGAGGTGAGCCGCTCGAGCCAGGTCTCGCCGATCTCCAGGATCAGGGTGCCGCCGTCGACGCGCGTGTGGACCTTCGCCACCACGTCGGGGTCGCCCTCGATCTCGAGGCCGGTCTCCGGGCCCTGATGCAGGTGCAGCTGGCCGAAGTAGCGCAGCTCCACGGCGCGGAAGGGCGCCACCTCTCGTCGCTCGCGGACGGTCAGGGGTTCGGGCATCGTCGCCTCCTCTCGTCTCCCCGTCATCGTAGCGCCCGCGGCCGTCCCTCGCCGTCGACCGCGTCGGGCGCTAGCATGAGGGTTCGCAAGGAGGTCCGCGATGTCCACCCCCATGCCCACAGGTCCTTCGGCGACGCCCTCGTCGCGCGCCCGACCGGTCTGGCCCTACCTGCTCATCGCGGCCGGGGTCCTCCTGCTCGCGGCGAACCTCGGCTGGCTGAGCGTCGGCGTCATCGGCCGGCTGCTGTCGCTGTGGCCCGTGGCGCTCATCGCCGTCGGCGCCGACCTGCTCACCGGCGGGCGCTACCGGCTGCAGGTCATCGTGGTCGCCGTCGTCGTCGCCGTGGTGTGGGCCTTCACCGGCGTCGGCGGCACGGGGGAGCGCGTCGTGGTCGACCACCCCCTCGAGGGCGCGCGGGCCGGCGAGGTGACGCTGAGGCTGGGCGTCGGTGACGTGTCGATCGACGTGGCTGCGCCTACCGGCAGCCTGGCGAGCGGCACGATCGACACCGGCCGCGGCGAGACGATCTCCCAGCGGCTGACGCGGTCCGGCGCCGTCGCCCGGCTGGAGATCGCGTCGCAGGCGTCGGGCTCCGTCTCCGTCGGTCCCAACGACGTCCGCCGCTGGTCGCTGTCGCTGAGCCGCGCCGTGCCGCTCGACCTGCGGGTGCACGCCGGGGTCGGGCGCAACACGCTCGACCTGCGGTCGGCGACCCTGTCCGACCTCGCCTACGTCGCCGGCGTCGGCGAGACCACCGTCACGCTCCCGGCGCTCGGCGGCTACGCCGGCGTGTTCGAGCTCGGGGTGGGCGCCACGACGGTCCGCATCCCCGAGGGCGTCGAGGCGCGCGTCACGGTGCGCAGCGGCCTCGGTCGGGTCAACGTCGCCGGCACCTTCTCGCGCGACGGCGACGTCTACACGACGCCGGGGTACGCGGACGCGGCGCCCGGCGAGCGCATCGAGCTGACGGTGCAGGGCGGCGTGGGGGCGGTGACGGTCCAGCGCGTGCGGTGACGACGGCTCGAGGGGCGGCGGGCCGGCCCGGCCCGACGAGCCGGTCCCGCCGCCCGCGTCTCGGACGCGGCCGAGCTACAGCGCGCGGACGGAGCCCCCGTCGAGGAGCACGACCGAGCCGTTGACGTAGGCGGCGGCGGGCGAGCACAGGAACGCCCCGACGCGGCCGAACTCCTCCGGCTCGCCGAAGCGGCCCATCGGCATCGTGGCGATGGAGGCGGCGCGGACCTCCGCGAACGTCTTGCCCGCCTTCTTGGCCGCGGCCTCGTCCAGTTGGCGGGTCCGTTCGGTCGCGATGCGTCCGGGGGCGAGCCCGACCACTTGGACGTTCCTCGGCCCCAGTTCGATCGCCAGTGCCTTGATGAGCCCCTGGAGGCCCGGTCGGTAGACGTTCGACAGCAGCAGGTTCGGCAGCGAGGTCTTCACCGACGACGACAGCATGGTGAGCACGCGGCCGCCGCCGGCCGCATCGAACGCGGGCAGCGCCAGGCGGATCGAGCGCACGACGCTCATCAGCGTGAGGTCGTAACCGCGCGCCCATTGGGCCTCGCCGAGGTCGAGGAAGCCGCCGGGCGGCGGCCCGCCGGCGTTGTTGACGAGGATGTCGAGCCCCCCGAGCGCCGGGACGACCTGCTCGAACAGCGTTTCGAGCGAGGCGAGGCTGGCGACGTCGGCATCGAAGGCGTGCACCTCGGCGCCGGTCGCGGCGGCGAGGCGCTCGGCCGCTGCCGCGGCGCTGCCGTCGTGGGCGCTGATCGCCACCCGGGCGCCCTCCTTGGCGAGGGCCTCGGCCACGGCGTAGCCGAGTCCCTGGCTGGCGGCGTTGACGAGGGCGCGCTTGCCGTGCAGGTTCAGGTCCATGTGGGCCATCATGGCCTGCCGACGTGCGCGGGGAACCCGCGTCAGTGACATGCCTGGGCACCGGCGGGCGGCTACGCGTCGGGCAGCTCGATGCGGCCGTGCTGCAGCAGGGGCGTGACCTCGTCGGCGGGGCACGGCCGTGCGAACAGGTAGCCCTGGCCCTGCTCGCAGCCGAGGTCGCGCAGGAAGGCGAGCTGCGCCGGCGTCTCGATCCCCTCGGCGATCGCCTCCATCCCGAGGGTGTGCGCCAGGACCACGACCGTCCGCACGATGCCGGCGCCGTGTGGCGTCGCCTCGGGGTCGTCGCCCAGGTCGACGACGAACGAGCGGTCGATCTTGAGGGCCGAGGCCGGCAGCTGCTTGAGGTAGTTCAGCGAGGAGTAGCCGGTGCCGAAGTCGTCGATCGACACCTGCACCCCGAGCCGCCGCAGCGCGACGAGCTTGGCCACGTTCTCCTCGACGTTGCGCATGACGGCCGACTCGGTCAGCTCGAGCTCGAGCCAGCGGCCCTCCAGGCCGGTGCGCTCCAGCGCGTCCTGCACCATGGCCACCACGTCGCGCTCCTGCAGCTGCTTGGCCGACAGGTTGAAGGCGACCATCGTGGGGCAGCCCGCGTCGATCCAGGCGCGCGCCTGACGGCAGGCGACGTCGAGCAGACGGCGACCGACGGCGCCGATGAGGCCGGCGTCCTCCGCGACGGGGATGAAGGCGCCCGGAGGGATCCAGCCGCGCTCGGGGTGCGCCCAGCGGGCGAGCGCCTCCACCGAGGTGATCCGACCGTCGGTCAGCGCCACGCGCGGCTGGTAGTGCAGGCCGAGTTCGTCGCGTTCGAGCGCCTTGCGCAGGTGCGACTCGAGCGCGGCGCGCTCGAGCAGCGCGCGGTTCATGTCGCGCGTGAAGAAGCGGAAGCGGTCCTTGCCCTGGGCCTTCGCCTGGTACATCGCCGTGTCGCCGTGCTGGATCAGCAGGTCGGCGTCGGCGGTGTCGCCGGGGAAGAGGACGATGCCGACGCTGGCGCTGGCGTGCACCTCGTGGCCCGCGACGTCGAAGGGCGCCCGCAGCTGCGAGAGCAGCTTCTCGGTCACCTGCCGCACGGCGTCGGCGTCGCGCACCTCGGGCAGCAGGACGACGAACTCGTCGCCGCCGATGCGGGCGACGGTGTCGTCGCCGCGCACCGCCAGCCGTAGCCGCTGCGCGACGGCGCGCAGCAGCGCGTCGCCCACCGCGTGGCCGAGCGTGTCGTTGGTGACCTTGAGGTTGTCGAGATCGAGGAAGAGCGCGGCGCCGCCGCGCCCGTTGCGCGCGCTGCGCGCGATGGCCTGGCCCAGCCGGTCGCGCAGCAGCGTGCGGTTCGGCAGGCCCGTGAGCGCATCGTGGTACGCCAGGCGCTCCAGTTCGCGCTCGAGCGCCCGGCGCTTGACCAGGCTGGCGGCCTGGGCCGCGAAGGCGGTGGCGAGCTGGTGCGAGGCGTCGTCGAACGCCTGGGGATCGCGGAAGGCGTCCATCGTGAGCGTGGCCACCCGCCGGCCGTCGAGGTGGATGGGCACCGTGAGCGTGGCCGCGACGGCGTAGGTGGGTTGCGTCGGGTCGCTCAGCGGGTCGTCGTCGAAGCCCTCGTAGCCGTACGCCGCGGCGAAGCGGTAGGCGTCGTGTTCGTCGCGCATCAGCAGCGACCCGGCGTCGGCGCCGGGCGTCGCGCGCACCGCCGCCTCCACCAGGCGCTGGTAGAACGAGCCTTCGAAGCCCTGCTCGAGCGTCTCCTCGATGAACGACATCAGCGCCTCGCGGAAGGTCGCGAGTTGACCGAGCTGCGCGTCGCGCCGGAGCCGGTCGGTCACGTCGAGGAGCGTCACCATGAGCGCCGGCCGGCCGGCGTGTTCGGCGTGCTCGGAGGCGAACAGGCAGCGCCGTTCGTCGCCGTCGCGGTGGTGCAGGACGACCTCGCGGTCGCGGATCGCCTGGCCCGCCGCCGCCTCGCCGACGAGGGCGTGCCAGGCGTCCGGGTTCGCCCAGGCGTCGAGGTCGCCCATCGTGGCGCCCAGCAGCTCGTCGCGCGAGCGGCCGAGGAGCTGCTCGAAGGCGGCGTTCACGTCGAACAGCTCGCCGTCGTCGGGGGCGATGAGCGCGGTCGCCGCGGGTCCCGTGTCGAACAGCGCGCGCGTCTGCCGCGAGGCCTCCTCGGCCTGGCGCCGCAGGTCGCGCTCGCGGACCACCAGGGCGGCGTGGTCGAGGGAGACCGCCAGCAGGTTGGCCGCCGTGAGGGCGGCCGTCGCATGCCGCTCGTCGAAGACCGTCGCCTCGTGGCCGTGGAGCTCGAGCGCGCCGAGGTCGCGTTCGCCGATCCGCAGCGCCGTGATGAGGTGGGCGCCGGCCCCAGCATCGGCGTCCGCGTCGCCCCGCGCGGCGATCTCCGCGCCTTCCGCGT
>JAHYJQ010000144.1 GCA_019429025.1 Trueperaceae bacterium
GAAGGCCCTGAGGACCTCGTTCCCGCGTTTGACGGCGTTGTCGAGCGCCTGTTGGGCCGTCTGCCCGCCGTCGAACGCGATCTCGATCTCTTCCTCGATGACGGCGCGGATGGTCGGCATGTTGCCGAGCCGGAAGCCCATCGAGTTCGCGGTCGGCTCGGAGCGGGTGAGCTGGAGGTAGGGAACGTCGTAGCCGGGGTTGGCTTCATAGAAGCCCTCGGCCTGGAGCTTGTCGAAGACCCCGAAGCGGATCGGCAGGTAGCCGGTCGTCTTGTGCCACCACTCGGTCTCCTCCATGGTGCTCATGAAGGCGAACATCTCGGCGATGCCGCGGAGCTTCTCGGGCGACTGGCCGCCTTCGATGACCCAGAAGGCCGCCCCACCGATGATCGAGTTGATCGGCACGTTCGGTACGTCTTCGTAGTAAGGCAGCGGGTGAATCGTCCAGTTGAACTCGACCTCGCGGTTCACGCGGCCGACGAGCGCGGAGGATCCGTGCACGATGGCGCATTCGCCGGACACGAAGTTCGTGTCGCCGGCATTGCCGCGGCCGCCGTACATGAAGGAACCTTCCGCTTGCATGTCGAGCAGGTTCTGCACGTGCTGCACATGAACGGGGCTGTTGATGAGGAGTTCGGCACCGAGGCCCTCGAAACCGTTCGACAGCGTGGAGTACGGCAGGTCGTGGACCGCGCTGAACTGCTCGAACTGGGTCCAGGTGGGCCAGGCCATCGAGAAGCCGCAGTTGGCGGCGCCAGCGTCGACCACTTGTTTGGCGACGGAACGGACCTGTGCCCACGTCTCCAGTTCGACGGTGGTGGGATCGATGCCGGCTGCCGTCAGGGCGTCGTCGTTGACCCACATGACGGCGGTGGAGCTGTTGAAGGGGAACGCCATCATCGAGCCGTCGGGGAGGCTGTAGTAGCCCTTGATCGCCGGCAGGTAGATGTTGGGATCGAACGGCACGCCGCTGTCGGCCATCAACTGGTGCACCGGGATGATCACACGCTCGGCGTAGATGAACTGGCCCGTGCCGACCTCGAACATCTGCACGATGTCGGGCGGGGTGCCGGCACGGACGGCCGCGATGGTCATGTTGAAGACGTCGTCGTAACCGCCCTTGTAGCCGGCATTGACGTGGTAAAGGTCCTGCGAGTCGTTGAACCGGTCGACCATGTCCTCGAGCGGGTCGCCGAGGGCGGGCGTGAGGCCGTGCCAGAACTCGATCTCGATCCGTTGGGCGAGGCCGAACGCCAGGCCGGCGGCGAGCAGGGTGACGAGGGACCTCTTCAGGATGCGGGTGAACATGCGATCTCCTTTCGTTCGTACCTCTCCACGTCGGTGACCGAAGGTCGTCGCTGGGCCAATCCCAACACGATGCCGTCAGCTGCCTCCTCAGCTCGATGGCGCCCAGACACACTGCGGCGCCACGACCACACGGACCATCGCACGAGCGTCCTTCGGCCCGCGGAACGGGCGAGAGGGACTCCGAACCGGTGCATGCATCATACACGGGCCTCCATCGGGTGACCCATGACATTCGTCTGACGGTCCAGGCGGTGCGCCGCGTCCCCCGGCCGCCGCGGGACGTTGCGCCCCGGGTCACGTGGAGCGATGATGAGGTCAGTGCGGAGAAGTCAGCGACGCGCGCCGCGACGAAGGAGACACCCATGACCCTGGCCGCCACCCCCCTCGCGTACCTCGACAAGGCGCTCGGCGCCCTGCGCGACCTGGGCCTGGTGCCCGAGCGCACCGGCGGCCACGAGGCGCCCATCGTCGCCCTGCTGCAGCAGATCAGCCACCTCGACGAGGACCGCATCGTGGCGATCACCCGCACGCTGTCGCAGGCGAGCCTGTTCCACGACGTCGTCCGCCAGCAGGTCGAGGCGATGGACATCGGCGACCGCTATGAGCGCCTGACGCGCGACTTCGACAGCATCCGCGACGACGCCCGCATGCTCGTCGACCAGATGGAGGACGGCAAGATCACCACCCGCGAGCGCCTCGCCACGGTGTGGATGAAGGTCACGCGCGGCGACATCGCCCAGCGCTTCGAGCGCATCAAGGGCACCTACCTCGACGTCGCCGCCTCGGCGCGCGACCAGTTGCAGCGCGAGAACGTCATCCTGGAGGCCTACCAGGACTTCCGCGGGGCCATGAAGCAGGCGGAGGTGCTCGCGTTCGAGGTGCTGCAGACGGCCAAGGCCGAGCTCGAGGCCGCCAAGGCGGCGGTCGACGCCGCGCTCGCGGAGGTCGACGCCGTGGGAGAGGACGCCGACCCCGCCGATCGCGCCCGCCTCGAGCTGGCGCGCGACGAGCGGGTCCGCGAGCTGCAGGGGTCCGACCGGCGCTACCAGGTCGCCAAGGACCTCGCCGACAACCTGACGATCGGCTACAACACCTCCGAGGTGGTCATGGCGCGGCTCATGCAGTCGCACACCGCCAAGGAGCGCGTCAACGCCCAGGCCGTCAGCTTCTTCGCCACCAACGAGACCGTGCTCACGGCGCTGTCGGCCTCCTTCACCGGCCTGACCGGGCTGCACGAGAGCACCCGCACGCTCGAGGCGATGAAGGAGGGCGTCAGCCGCTCGCTCGAGACGCTCGCTGACGTCGGCGGCAAGGTGCAGGAGGAGGCCGTGCGCGCCGGCTACGGGCCGACGGTGCGGGCGGACGCGGTGCAGCGCCTGGTCGACTCGGTCGTCGACTTCCAGCTGCGCTCGCGCGAGATCATCGAGGAGATGCGCGCCGAGTCGACCCGCAACGCGGAGGAGATCCGCGACGCGGTGGAGGACGGCAAGCGGCGGTTGGCAAAGCTGACCCAGACCGGGTCGCTGTGACGGAGCGGGCGTGTCCGACCGCAACGCCACGCTGAAGGCAGCGGGCGCGGACGCGGGAGCCGGCCCCCCGCCCCCGCTCGACGAGGTCATGCTGGCCATGGACGTCGTCGACACGCTGCGCCACCGCGAGGAGCTGGTGGCGCAGGAGCTGGCGCGCGGCGACCGCGACGCGGCGCTGCTCGAGCGCCTGCGGCGGACCTACGCGGCACAGGGCATCGAGGTCCCCGAACACGTGCTGCTCGACGGCGTGGCGGCGCTGCGCGAGGACCGCTTCGCGTACCGGCCGGCGCCACCCAGCCTCGCCCGATCGCTGGCGACCGTGTACGTCCGCCGCGGGCTGTGGCTGCGCCGGCTGCTCGTCGTGGTGGCCGTGGCGGCCGTCGCGGCGCTGGCGTACCAGCAGGCGGTCGTGGCCCCGCGCCGCGCCTTGGTGGGCGGCCTGAGCGAGACGCACGCCGCGATCGTCGCTTTGGCGAACGAGCCCGCGGCGCAGACGCGCGCCGCCGCCCTGGTCGCCGACGGTCGGGCCGCGCTCGTCGCGGGCGACCGCGAGGCCGCGGGCCGCGCGCTCGAGGCACTGGAGGGCCTGCGGGCCGACCTCGAGCGTGCCTACGAGCTGCGCATCGTCGTCGGCGATGGCGTCACGAGCGGCGTCTGGCGCGTGCCGGAAGACAACGCTCGCGCCCGCAACTACTACCTGATCGTCGAGGCCATCGACGCGAGCGGCCGACGCCTGACGCTGCCCATCCTCAGCGAGGAGACGGGCCGCATGGAGCGCGTGTCGAGCTGGGGCCTGCGCGTCGACGAGGCGACCTGGAACCGGGTCGCGGCCGACAAGGCGGACGACGGCATCATCCAGCAGCGGACCGTGGGGCGGAAGGTCGCCGGCGAGCTCGAGCCCACGTACCTGGTCGAGACCACGGGCGGGGCGATCACGCGATGGTGAGGGGGACGCCGTGAGCTCGACGGAGATGAGTGGACGCGACGCGCTGGGCGTCATCCAGCGGTCGATCGAGGAGGAGCGGGCGCGCAGCCGTGCCGTGGAGGCGCAGCTCGAGGCGGCGAGTACGAGCCTGGTGGAGACGGACCAGGCGCGGGCGCGCGCCCTCGGCGAGCTCGCCACGATCCGGGTCGGCTGGTTGGCGGAGGGCGGGCTGGCCGACCGGCTGAACGAGGCCGACCGCCGGGCGCTGACCCTGTTGGAGCGGCGCGTGTCGCTACGGACCGCGGTGGAGGGCGAGCTGGCCGACGCCGAGGCCGAACGGGTCAGCCGCGCTTCCGCTCGGCGCGATGCCGTCGCGACCCTCGAACGCGCCGTCGAGCGGCTCGACGAGGCCGAGGCTGCCACCCAGGCGCGGCTGGCGGAGGATCCCGGCTACCTCGCGCTGCGCGAGGCGGCCGAGGCGGCCGAGCGCGTCGCGGTCCATGCCGACGAGAAGGCCACGCTGGCCGAGGAGGAGCGGGCGGCCAAGGGCGCGGCCTACGACGGCGACCCGCTGTTCGCCTACCTCTGGCGGCGGGGTTACGGGACGACCACCTACCGCGGCTGGCCGCTGACGCGCTGGCTCGATGGTCGCGTCGCGCGCCTGATCGGCTTCGAGCAGGCCCGCCGCAACTACCATCGCCTGCAGGAGCTCCCCGTGCGCCTGCGCGAGCACGCCGATCGGGTCGGCGCCGCGGCGGACGAGGCGCTCGCCGCCCTGGCCGAGCGCGACGCGGACGAGCGCGAGGCGGACGGCGTGCTACCGCTCGCCGACGCCGTCGAGGCGGCACGCGTGCACCTGTTGGAGCTCGACGCGGAGATCGAGCGGAGCGCTGCCGCGGTGGCCGCGGTCGAGGGGCGGCTGGCCGCCTTCGCCCGTGGCGAGGACCCGCTCTACCTCGAAGCGGTCGCCCTCCTGACGGAGGAGCTCGGGCGGGTGTCGCTGCAGGCGCTCGCGCGCGAGGCGATCGCCACGCCACTGCCCGAGGACGACCGCGTCGTGGCGCGGCTGCTCGAGCTCGAGCGCCGCCGCGAGACGCAGACCATGGCGCAGGCCGAACTGCGCGAGGCCGCCGCGCGCCACAAGGCGCGGGCCACCGACCTCGAGCGCGTCCGCATCGACTTCACGCGCCGGCGCTACGACCAGCCCGGCAACGTCTTCACCGAGGGCGCGCTGATCGGGACGCTGCTGGCGCAGCTGCTCGACGGCGTGATGACGCGCGACGCGCTGTGGCGCGTCCTCGAGCGCCAGCGTCGGGTCGCGCCGACGCGCAGCGACCCGACGTTCGGCTCGGGTGGGTTCGGGCGTGGTTCGCCGTGGGGCGGCGGCCTCGGTGGCGGGTCCGGGGGCGGCAAGAGCGTGAGCTTCGGGGGGACGAAGCGCGCGGGCGGCTTCAAGACGGGTGGCAGCATCGGCGGCGGCGGCTTCAAGACCGGCGGGCGCATGGGCGGCGGCGGCTTCAAGTCCGGCGGCAAGTTCTGACGCGGTCAGCCGGCCGCCCGAACTACAGCAGCCAGCCGACGGCCCCGCCGGCGACGATCAGCAACGCCGGGTGGATGCGCGTCCGCAGCGACAGCCACAGCGCCACGGCCGCCAGCGGCCAGAGCGGCCAGGCGCCCCAGCGCAGGCCCTCGGGGCTCATGGCGGTCGGCAGGAAGTCCCACACCACCAGCGCCAGGAGCGCCACCACGACGGGGCGCACGCCGTAGAGGAAGCGCTGCACGACGTCGCGCTCCCGGTACCGCCGGTAGAGCGCGAACAGCAGGACCATCGCCACGATGGTCGGCGCGGTGATGCCCGCCAGGGCGGACGCCGCGCCCGCCCAGCCGGCGACCTGGAACCCCGTGTAGCCCGCCATCTTCGTCGCGATGGGGCCCGGCAGGGCGTTGCCGAAGGCGAACGCGTCGAGGAACTCCGCGGGCGCGAGCCACGACCGCAGGTCGACGACCTCGACCCGGATGAGCGGGATCATCGCCGGCCCGCCGCCGAAGCCGAGCAGGCCGACGCGGGCGAAGGCCCAGAAGAGCTCGAGGAGGTCGCTCATGCCGGACGCCGCAACGCGATCCCGGCGACGCCGCCAGCCAGGATGAGCAGGCCCGGGTGGACGCCGAGCACGACCGCGGCCACGAAGGCGGCGACGGCCAGCCCCCAACGCAGGAGGTTGCTGCGCCACGCGCGCAGCGGCCCCAGCGCGCCCGGGGCGAAGACCACCACGGTGTACAGCAGCAGCCCGATGACGACCGGTCGCAGGCCCGTGAGGAAGCCCGCCACCCAGGGGCCGTCCTGGTGCTGCACGTAGAGCGTCGCGAGGCCGACCATGGCGAGGATCGTGGGCACGGTGAGTGCCAGCAGGGCGACCCATGCGCCGGGCCAGCCCGCCACCCGGTAGCCGACGTAGCCGGCGAGCTTGGTGGCGATGGGCCCGGGAAGCGCGTTGCCGAAGGCGAAGGCGTCGAGGAAGGCCTCGCGCGACAGCCAGCGGTGGGCCTCGACCTCGCGCTGGATGAGCGGGATGAACGAGGGGCCGCCGCCGAAGCCGAACAGGCCGACCTTGCCGAACGCGACGGCCAGGTCCGCGAGGCGGGCGGCGAGGGCGCGGGGCGCGTCCGGATCGGGTGGCTCGGCGGGCGTGGGGGCGCTGCGCGGCATCGGCGCGATCCTACCGGTCCGGCGTCGCCCTGGATGCTTCCTCGGCCAGCACGAGCCCGCCGATGCGGGTCAGGCTGGCGTCGATCTGCCGCAGCAGCGTCAGGATCTCGAGGTGCTGCATGTGCGACATGCGCGTCGCGGGCAGTCGCGCCTCGAGCCGCGCTAGGTGGGCGAGGCGCAGCTCCGCGATCAGTCGCTCGAACGCGGGGCGCCCGTCGACCACCTGTCGCGCCAGCCCCTTGTGGCCCACCGCCATGGCGGTGAAGGCGTTGCGCATCCGCACCAGCAGCGCGTCGCAGGCGTCGGCCAGCTCGCGCCTTCCGGCGCTGCTGAACGCCACCCCCGCCTCCCGCAAGCGGTCCTCGCGCTGCTCGACGCGGCGGAGGAGGTGGCCCACGGTCTCGAGCTCGGTCACCCAGGTGAACAGCCACTCGGAGGTGGGCTCCGCCCCGTGCTGCTGCCGCACGTCGGCGAGGTAGCGGATCACCGCCCGCGCCAGGCGATCGATGCGCGTCTCGCGTGCCCGGATGGCACTGGCATCCCACTGCCCGCGTCGCAGCTCGCGGGCCGTCAACTCGCTCATGACGAGGACCTCGTCGCTGATCCTGACGGTCTCCCTGCGCGCCAGCCCCAGCGCCCAGCGCGGCTCGTCCACGACACCCGGGTCGAGGTAGCGCGGCCCGGTCTCCTCCTGTGGGGTCGGCAACGCCCGCTCCGCGACGCGCGCCGTCAGGCCGGCGAGCAGGGTGCCCGGGATGGCGACCGCGAGGTTGAAGACGGTGTGGGCGTTGGCGACCTGGCGCGCCCCGTCGCCGCCCATGGCCTGCACGAGGACGGCGAAGGGTTGGACGACGAACGCGACGACGTAGGCGGCGAGCAGCTTGACGACCGTGTGCATGACGGCCACGCGGATGGCGCCGGTGCCGAGCTCCCGCGCCGCCACGATCGAGATGACCGTCGCGCCCGCGTTGCCGCCTGCGACGAAGGCGATGGCTGCCGGCAGGTGGCTGCCGCCGGCGGCCACCAGGCCGAGCGCGAGGGCGGTGGTGGCGTTGCTGCTCGTCAGGAAGGTGCCGATGACGAAGCCCACGGTCGTCATGGCCAGGGGCGACGCGCCCAGCGTCGTCAGCACGAGGACGAAGGCCTCGCTCTCGAGCATCGCCGCCATCGAGTCGGTGATGAGCGACAGGCCGAGGAAGAGGAGCCCGGCGCCGAGGAGGAGTTCCCCGAGGGTGCGGGCGCGAGGCCAGCGCGCGAGGAAGAAGCCGACGCCGATCATCGGCAGGGCGTAGGCGGAGATGC